>JALETB010000062.1 GCA_022781715.1 Clostridiales bacterium
CCAGGTGATGCCCGGTCGCGTCTTCCTTAGTTACTTTGTCGACAGTCGCGCAGATGTTCTTTTTCAGATCCTCTCCGCCATTTACGATCTTTATGATATCTCCGACCGTTACGTCGCATATATCTCTCGCTATAAGCGGCAATTTCTCTACGCCCTCTTCTCCGAGCGGTATTTCCGCAATATCCCCGAGGGAAATATCTTTAACCAGACCTTCGAGGTAAGCCGCGGGATCTGCATCTTTGAGAATGTGATAGATGAACTCGCCGACCTTTACGTTTTTGATTTTATCGAACGCTTTGTGTTCGTCGAGATATGTCAGACCGAAGTCCTTCATATAGTCGTTAAACGACCTTGCCCAGGACTCGTGTTCGGGGTGATTGTTGGCAGGATCGCCGAAAATCTCGTCCGTTATCGCAAGGACTATATCTACAGGGTTATTTCCGCCGAGCAATGCGTCGAAGAACGTTTCGAATCTAAGGTTGAACACGTCCGAAAGAATGAGAGGAAGATCTCCCGCTTCTTTGTTTGTTCCCCAGGTCGTATATTTGCCGCGTCTGCAATCGTCGGTAAGGCTCGGGATGAGAACGTTCACGAAGTCGCCGATACGTCTTTGGGGGAATACCTTATTGAATACGTTCGTTACTATGTTGTCGCCGCCCGCCTTAACGTCGTCTGCTATTTCGAGTATTTTGTTTATGTCAAGGCTGAACACGTCGGAAATCATGCAGGCAAAATATTCGCCGTCGGACTTCTTCCAACCGGTCGGATCTTGCTTGATATCGAGCGCTAACTGAACAAAATCGCCTATCGCGACCTTTCCGAAGCCGCTGTCCTTAATGACCGCAATTTTATCTTCTTTTTCAATAAGGTCGATGACGAGCCTTACGATTTTAACGTCGCCGACTTTCTTAATAAGAGCCTTGTCGGACTCGCTGATTTCCTTCGAGAACGAAAGAACGTCTCTTATGGTTAAATCGTCGACAATGCCTATGAAGTAATCTTTCTTCTCGTCGGCTGTGTACGCTTTGTTGATATCGAGAACATGGTCGAGTATTTCATAGAGATTTGCGTTTAAAAGCGTGGTGATCGGCGCGTATTTATCGCCGTTGCCGTTTAACCAGTCTTTACCGTCGAAATCAAGCCCGAGGAAGGAATAAATGTATTCGCCGAGAACGTGATCGATATCGATCGCGCCCTTTTCTCCGTTCGAACCGAGAAGGTGCTGAACAAGGTTTTTGCCGCCTTTATTGTTTATTCCGTCGATAATCGCCTGAACAAGATCGAATATGTTCGTTTTCAGAAGAGCGGTCACGCCGAGACCGAGCGAGATTCCGTTTCCGTTATCCAGAACGTAAACTTTCTCGCCGGCTTCGACCTGCGCGCTGCCGTCCGTGAGCGAAAGCCCGATGAGGGGTGCGATGACTTCGCCTATCGTAAGCGAACCGTAAACGTCGGTGATTACCTTTCCGAAATCAACGCTCTTGCCTGCGATAAGATCGAATATGACATCGACGACGACTTTGAAATCGGTGTTGAAAATAGGTTCGACGAGACCGGAAATCTGTTCGAGCGCGGAGAACACGTATTTGCCGTCCGCGTTCTTAGACGTGAGGTAAGGTCTGAATGCTTCGCCGATTTTAAGGCTGCCGAACTGGGCGTTTATATCATCTTTGAGTTTTTCGAAATCTTTGTCGTTGATAAGATTTTCGATGTAACTTACGGTTATATCGTCCCATTCGATGAACTTCTGCGCAAACTCGTTGAGTTCCGCGTCGGAGCCGAGAATTTTGCCGTCCTTATAAGCGAGCGCGAACACAAGCACGTCGCCGAGGCTGATACTCTTCGCGTCGTCGGTGAGAGTTTCGTTTATCTTTTCCGTATCGCCCGAAAGAAGCAGACCGAGCGAAATGTTCAATATTTCGGCAAGTCCGCCCTTAGCGACGCGGTCGAAAAGAGTCCACTCGTTTTTACCGGCGTCGTAAGTCGCGTCGAGAACTTCACCGATTTTTATATCGTCGAGTTCGGCTTTGAGATCGAAGTTGCCGTTCTTGTCGAAGCCCGCCGCTATCTGCCAAAGTCTTAAACGAAGAATTTTGTTAAGACCTTCGCTGACCGCGTTGCCGTTAACGTCGGTGAAGTATGCGCTGTCGCCGACGCCGTGTTTTGTCATCCCGAAAGCCGCGCATGCTATATCTCCGACACACGCTTCGGGAAGGAAACCTTTGATTATTTCAGAGTAGGAGAAGCCGTCCGGGTTCTGCAGTTCTTTTATTACGCTGAACAACCCTTCGAGACGGATATTATAAAGCAGGGCAAGAACGTCGTTTACCTTTTCGCCGTTTCTATACCACACGCCGTCGATTCTTTCCGCGCCGAGAATCGCGCCGACGTAAACGCCGGCAACCGTTTTCTCGAATATGCCGTAAATATCGTCTATACTGATTTTATCCTTGGCGAGACAATCGGTGATGTCTCTCACTTTTATGTCGAAAAGACGCGCGATCGCTTCGTTTACGGGGTTACCCGTCTTGGAGTCGTAATAATTTCCGTTAGCGGCCTCGATGCCGAAAAGTTCGCCGAGACCTTCGCCGAACGTCATGTCGCCGCACAGATCGGAAATAGTGCGGGCGATATTCTTTCTTATCTGATCGAGCGTAAGATCGGAACTCTCCGCGCCGATGATATCTCTGACGGTGAAATCGAGAAGGGCTTCCGCGAGTTTGCTCTTGAAGCGCGAACCGTCAGGTTTAACCCACTTTCCGTCCGAATCTCTGCCGTAACCGAGAGTTTCGAAAACGTCTCCGACGGAAAGATCGCCGAAGATAAGAATTATTTTATGAATTCTGTCCTGAGTCGTCGCCGCGTCCGTAAGGGCGTGGTAAACGTCGGTCAGGTTGAGATCCGCAAGAAACTCGAGAAGACCGGTCACTCTTTCGTCAAAGCCGTCGTTTCTGGTGATATACCAGTATCCGCCTTTCTTGGTCATTCCGAAAAGCGTACCGAATCTGATACTGTCGAGAAGTTTATCGATAACGAAAACGTAATTGTCGTTTCCGCTCGAAATATCCTTCGCGAAAAGATCCCTCAGTTTTATCGGGTTTCCTTCGGAATCGGTGAAAAGCCCGTCGAGAATTCCGTCGACGTCGTTACCCGCTTCAATACCCACGGTGCGATAAATTTCGCCGAGCGAAAGATCGCCGAGCGCGGAAAGACCTCCCGCAACGAGTTCGTCGCCGATGGTGGACATGCCGGTGAGCGGCGAAATGAATCCGCCGAGTTTAAGGTTGGCAATCAACCCCAAAGCCGCCGGCTTATCTTCTTTAACCGTGTATTTATCGCCGGTTTTTTCGAATATTCCGGGAAGAATACCGCCGATCGTGAGTTCGGAAAGCGCGCTGACGATAACGGGCAGTTCGGTCGTTTCGTCTTTGGACATAAGCGAACCGATACTGTATTTGCGAAGTTTTTCGCGCTGTTCGTTATCGAGAACGGAATCCGCGGGGATGAAACTCATCACCGCGCCGAGAGGAATATCCGAGAGGAATTCCTTTAAGTCCACCTGACCGGACAAAAGCGCGAAAAGCGAAATCGATTTGAGATCGTCTATGTAAGGTTTGTTATCGGGATTCTCTGTGTCGATTATGTTCGAACCCGCAGCCTGATTGATAAGGTCGACAAGGTCGAATCCGTATTCTCTTTCGAGATCCTCGATCGTGTAATTCTGCGGCGCTTTAAGCGCTTTGGAAAACAACGCGATAACATCCTCGGCGGAATAATCCCCGAGATCGCCCAGAGCGTCTTTCAGACGGTCCTTATCGTCGGGCAACACGTCCGCAATCGTGAGATTTCCGTACAGGTAATATACGGAAGTGGCTATGGAGCCTACGGTTGCGGAAATACCCATTACGATACCGAGTAAAAGACACAACAGCCTTTTGAAAAGTTTACTCATAACAGCATCTCCTACGTTGCATGTGAGTTTCCGCTATATACGCCCGCTCGTCGCGCACGCATATAAACAGATTACTTTTAGATTATATATTTATACTCCCCGATTTGTCAACTCCGCGCGGAAAAATTTTGCGAAAACGCCGTTTTTTTAATTTTTTTTTCGGGATAATTTACTTTCGTTTTACTTTCGCCCGGACTCCGCTTTGCGCCGCGGCGTTCCTGCGTAAAGGCTGAATCGGGCGGATAAACGGCGAATTTCGGGAAACACATTCAAAACAATTGCATTTTTGCGGCATAAGCGATATAATAAAATTTATAACGAACGGCATTCCGCCGCGAAACGAACGCAAACCGGCGGAAATAACCGGATATAAAGCGGAACACAGCGGAAACAACCGGGCATACAGGAGAGAAATGATAGATATAATAGTGAACCCCGTCGCGAACGGTAAAAAGGCGTTGAAATGCGCCGCGGCGGCGGAAAAACGGCTGAAAGAAAGGGGGGCCGAATACAGAATGCACTACACGTCCGCACCGAAACACGCAACGGAAATAGCGAGGGAACTTTCGAAGACCTCCGACACGATCGTCGCGCTCGGCGGCGACGGCACGATCAACGAAGTTTTTAACGGTATCGACGTCGAAAAGGTTAAACTCGGACTGATTCCGTGCGGAAGCGGCAACGATTTCGTCGCAACGGCGAACATTCCCACGGAAGCGGAGGCGGCGGTCGACCTCATTCTCGACGGCGAGGCAAAGCCGACCGATTTCATGGTCTGCGGCGGCGTGAGAGGGCTTAACATCATCGGTACGGGCATCGACGTGGACATCCTCAAAAGATGCCGGAAAAGCAAGGTTCTGAAAGGAAAATTGCAATATGTAATCTCGCTTATCATCTCGCTTATCAAGTTCGTTTTCTATAAATTTTACATAATAAGAGACAACTCGGAAGAGCGCGAGGAAAAAGAAGCGCTCATCGCCTGCGTGGGCAACGGAAAGAGATTCGGCGGCGGCATAAGAATGTGTCCCGAAGCAGAAATAGACGACGGAAAACTCGATTTCGTCATCGCGGGAAAACTCAAAAAACGCAAAATCCCCGCGGCGTTCATTAAACTGATGAAAGGCAAAATTCTCGAACAGGACTTCACCGCTTTCGAGCGGCTCGAACATATCAGGCTGGAATTCGACAACCCCGTAACCATTCAGATCGACGGCGAACTTTACGACGACATAGATTTTGACCTTTCCATCGTCAAAGGCGGGGTTAAAATTTTCCGCCCGTAACATTGTGATTGCGGCAAAAACACGCATTTAATCGACTTATAGACCGCTTTTTGCGCGGCTTTCGGCTGAAACCGAAAGCCGCGTTATCATATAAAAACCATCCTTTGCATATAATTTTGCAGAGGATTTTTTTGTGGAATTCATCAAGATGCACGCCGCCGGCAACGATTATATTTACGTCGACGGAGACAAGAACAAAAACGCGGATTTTCCCGCGACGGCAAAAAAAGCGTGCGACCGCAGATTCGGCATAGGCGCGGACGGCATCATAGCCGTTTATGACGACTCTGCCCGCGGCGGCGACCTTTTTATGCGTATTTTCAACGCCGACGGCTCGGAAGGCTTAACCTGCGGCAACGGACTGAGATGTTCCGCCGTGTTTGCGAAAATGACCGGGAAAACCGACAAAACGGAAATGAAAATAAGAACGCTTTCGGCAACGCACGACGTCTCGTTCAGAAATTACGGCGACAAGATAATTTCCGCTGCGGATTTCCCCATGCCGAAGTTCGTCACTACGGACGTGGCAACGGAGGCCGTTCTGGAAAGCGTTTTCAACGAGCATAAAACCGAGAATACGTTTAAAGTTGAAAATTTACCCGAAACGAACATTTCACGAGAAACAAATAATCTCAAAAACCCTGGAACCCACGGCGGAAAACCAGAAGGACTAGTCCGGATCGTAGACAACGGCAATCTTCACGCGGTGTTTTTCGGCGCGCAGAAGATAGCGGCGAAAATATCCGCCGAACTGCTCTCCTCCGGCGTTTTCCCCGACGGAATCAACGTTGAAAGCGCGGCGGTTTTTGAGGACGCGATCACCTGCGACGTTTGCGAAAGAGGCTCGGGAACGACTTATTCGTGCGGAAGCGGCGCGATCGCGACGGCTTTCGCCGCAAAAAACGCGCTCGGTCTCGAACTCGGGAAATACCCGGTTATAATGCGCGGCGGAACGCTTTTCGTCGAGTTCGACGGAAACATCGCCCGTCTCAGCGGCGAAGTTATGCCTGTTTATCGCGGAATTTATTTCGGCGGCAAACTTCTTTGCGGCAAAAAGGACTTTAAAGAAAACCCGGAAGACGGTTCAACGGAGGGCTTATGAAATTCAACGATTTTTTCGGTAATCTCCCGCCGTCTTACGTTTTTGCCGGGCTTGCCGTTAAAAAAAATCTCGCCCGAAAAAAATGGGGCGACGAACTTATCGATCTGGGCATAGGCGACGTGCGCCTGCCGCTTTTCGGATGCGTTGCCGACGAAATGAAAAAAGCCACCGACGAACTCACCGCCGCAAGCGGTTTCAGGGGCTATCCGCCCGCTTCGGGTTACGATTTTCTTAAAGACGCGATATCCGCCGACTACGCTAAACTCGGCATAACCGCAGACAGGAACGAAATTTTCGTCAACGACGGCGCGAAGGGTGAACTTTTCGCGCTCAACTCGCTTATGGGCGGCGGCAGCAAAATCGTTTTCCCCACACCGTGTTACCCTGCGGGGCTGGAAGCCGCGATTCTTCACGGAAACGAACCGATTTTTGTCCGTTCCGACGATAACGGCGCGCCGATTCCTCCGTTCGGCAAACAGTGCGACGCGATTTACCTCTGCTCGCCGTCCAACCCGAGCGGCAAAGCGATGAACGAAAACGAACTCGGGCTGTGGGTGGAATACGCTCTGTCCGTCGGCGCGACGATCTTTTTCGACGGCGCGTATTCCGATTATGTTCAAGGCGGCGGAATAAAATCGATATTTCTCGTTCCGGGCTCGAAAAAATGCGCCGCAGAAATCCGCTCGTTCTCCAAGGGGTACGGCTTTACCGGCATAAGGCTCGGTTACGTAGTCGTTCCGCAGGAACAGAAAGAACTCAACGACCTGAGAAAAAGACTTTCCGGCTGCCTCGACAACGGCGTTTCTTACGTGACTCAGCGTGGCGGTGCGGCGTGTTTTTCCGAAAAGGGACAAGCGGAAATGAGAAAAAGGGTCGGTTATTACAAAACCAACGCCGCCATTTTAAAACAGGCTCTGAAAGCCGTCGGCATAAAAAGCGCGGACGGAAACGATTCGCCTTACGTTTACTCCGAATGCCCCGGACGCTTTACCGACGAGGCGTTCTGCGCTCTGCTCTCGGACAAAGCCGGCGTTATAGCGACGCCCGGGCGAGGTTTTTACGAGCAAGGCGGGGAATTTTTCAGACTTTCCGCGTTCGCGCCGAGAAAAGAAATTCTCGCCGCAAGCGACAGAATCCGCGATTTAGATATATAATAAGCACCTCGCATATATAAAAAGCACTCACAAACGCTCCCGAATGCCGCATAAATGCCAAATAAGCCAGCCTATAAGTCGATAAACGACAACTTTATGCAATCATAAACAAGTTTTTCCGCAAGGCGTTTCAACTTCTTCACAAGCGGAATCCGCAAAGGTTTCGAGTCCGTTCGCGATAAGATGCGCAAGGCGATAAACAAGCGAAAGCCTGACCGAAGAGAGATTCCCGCCCGATTCGCTTTTCTCGTCGACGATTCCGACGACGGAGACGTCGCCTATCTCGTTGAGTTCTTTTTTCACTCCGAGTCCGGGCTTGACGGGCGAATCGGAGACCAGAACGGAACCAACCTCTTCTTTTCGCCCCAAAGCGGCGTCGACGGCGACGATCGCGCCGTAAGGATAAACTTTTTTAACGAACTCGGACGCGATATTCACGTCCAGGGCGGTGAGCGGACGATCGAGCGTGCCTAAAACGTAGGTTTTTCCGCGGAGTTTTTCAGATAAAACCGTACCCGTGAGCGGACCTAAACTATCGCCGGTGACGGCGTCCGTTCCGATGCAGACGAACACCGGTTTTTTGTTGCCCGTAAGCGATTTTACGGCGCGCGCAAGACTGATTTCGGCTTCCTTTAAAGAGCCGTTTACTGAACAAGTACGGACTAAAAATGTTTTCATAGCAAAATTATTTACTTAATAATATTAATTAAACATGAAATATTAATTAAACGCTTGCAAAAAAAATATATGTGTGGTAATATTGAATAAAAGTCGTAACGTATATCGTCGATGCGAATCGTTGCGTCCGGCAGGCTTGTTTTTCGGGCTTGTCTTCAACTGGAGGATTAGATATGGCTCCGATAGATTTGGTTTGCATAGGATTTCTCGTCTTATTCGGACTTATAGGGCTACTCAGGGGATTCGCCAAACAGATGATGACTCTTCTCGGATGGTTTTTCTCCCTTCTGACGGCAGTAATACTCGTGCCGGTTCTTTATAAATTGCTTTTTACGGACGGCGGGGCTCTGGAGTCTTTCCGCACTTCTTTTGAGGGATTATTCGCTTCGCTGACCATTCCCGCTCTCGACGAAATGGCTGTGACTTACGACGTTTCGAGCGGCGGAACGATTCTGGCGAGATGGATCATCATGTTCGGTCTGCTCCTTCTCACGTGGATCGTAACCGCGATAATCTTCAAACTCGTAAGAATGATTTTCCGTCCGTTCGCTTATTCCGAAGGCGGAGTTAAGGCGTTCGACCGTATTCTCGGCATATTTTTGGGCGTAGTTATCGGCGCGGCGGTTTTCGCGGTCGTTCTCGGCATACTTTCGCTTTTGAGAGACACTTTCACCGGTATCGACGACCTTCTGACGAAATACCTTACCGACGAAAGCCTGACGGTGAAATACCTCTCCCCGATATTCGACAAGGTCGGCGAATTCTTCAAAGGAGTTTTCAACGTTTATAAAACGACCAAGCCGGAATAATCGACAAACGATATGCCAGACAAGAATAAAAGCGGAATACCCGAACGAGTATTCCGCTTGTTTTTATCCGAAAAGTCCGGCTATAATACCGTTATCGCCGTAAAAGTCAAACCGCAAGATATTTTTGCGCGGCGTAAAAAATCTCCCTCTGCCCGAGTTCGTTCGGGTGAATACCGTCCTTGCACATAAGCGAAACGAAGTCGTTTCTGTTAAGAAATCTCTGCCTTAAATCGATAACGCGGAGTCCGTTTCTGAACGAATTTTTGATAACCTCGTTGTTGAACATCTCCTGATGACGGTAAATCGTGCCGGTATCGCCCTTGAAAAATTCGAGAACTCTGTTTCCGTCCGCCACGTTCTTTATCACGTTGTTAAAATACCTGTCCGAACAAACGGGCGGCAGCGTGCAGGGAATAACCTCCACGCCTGCGTCGAGCAGTTTTCCGAGCGTTTCGCCGTAAAGACAGGAAAATTCGTCCACATCCGTCTTAGGACCGTGTTCTTTGCCGGGGTCGGCGGCAACGTCCTGCCAGTCGAAATCCGCGTCGTTTCCGCCGAGTTCGAGGACGACCACGTTTTTCACGGTTTTATCGAGCGAAGCGATATATTTATCGATTTTTCCGCGCTCGCAGACCCTTTTGAGCGAATTGCCGAACGAAGACAGATTTTCTATTTTAACGCCGTATTCGTTTTCAAAGAGTTTGATGGCATAAGTGGGCAGAACTTCTATCCTGCCGCCGTCGGTCGTTATGCCCTTGCCTATCGAATCGCCGAATACCGTAATTCTTTTGTTGACGAGATTCATTTTTAAAACCTCCCGTGCCGGTAAGAAATTTTTTTGGATGCGTTCCGGCAACCATGCCAGCCAAGAATAAAACGAACCGTGGTCTGACGGTGAGTTTTATTCTCGGCTGGCATACAAAAAGCATATACCGTCCGGGCGAAAAATACAACCTACTTCGCTGCTTTCGGACTACACGCTTGTTTTTCGCGCGGTAGAGAGCCGAAAATTTCACTCTACCGACGGTAGAATCAGCCGATTTTGACAAATTTTACGTTTCTTTTCATTGATTTTTATTGTTTTATGTGTTAAAATATACAAGGCGTAGGAAAACTTGCTTTTCCGATTTCAGCCGCAGGCGAGCGCGATTGCGCTTCAATCGCGCTCGCCTGCGGCCGACGCTCAGAATATTATCAGTACATTCTTGCCCGGCATCGGGTTAAAAACGCAAAATGGAAGATTTAAAAATTATTTTTGCTCAGAACTTAATAATGCTCCGGAAGCAGATGCAACTCACGCAGATAGAACTTGCGGAAAAAATCAACTATTCGGATAAAGCCGTTTCCAAATGGGAACGCGGAGAGTCGATACCGGACGTTTCCGTTCTTCTCGAACTTTCGAAACTTTTCGGCGTGAGCATAGATTTTCTCGTCACGGAACACGAAAACAAAGAGATCGCAAAAGAGCAGACCTCTTACGCCGCGACGATCAAAAAAAGAAATCATATTCTTATCGCCGCCATAACGTTCGTTGCGATTCTTATCGCCGAAACCATCGTGTTCATCGCCTTGCAGGGCGCGATACCCGATTTCTGGCGCAACGTTATGTTATGTTACGGGTTGCCGCTCCCCGTCGTTTCAATCGTGGCGATCGTTTTCTGCGGACTGTGGGCTAACCGCATTTTAAGTTTCGCGGCAGTTTCCGTGCTTATCTGGACGGCTCTTGCGGACGCGTTTTTTATCATTCTGCTTTGCGGAAGAAGTTTTCCTCTCGTCTTCGTACTCGGTATACCGGCTGAAATCGTGGCTATGATGAGTTATAAAATTAAACTTTTGGGGAAAAACAAACCGGAACGAAAATAATTTGCATACTATGGAAGAAAAAGACATTCACAAAGAACACAGGAAAAGACTCAGAGAACGGTTCGACAAAGATCCGAGCGGTTTTACGAAGCACGAACTTCTGGAACTTTTGTTGTTCTACGCCATTCCGCGCCGCAACGTGAATCCCGTCGCGCACAAACTTCTGGCGAAATACGGCAACGTTAAAAACGTGCTTCGCGCCGACGGAAAGGACCTCGCGGAAGTGGACGGCATAGGCGAATCCGCCGCGACTTATCTCAACCTTATCGGCAAACTTCTCGACGTGGTTGCCGACGAAAAACAGGACGAAACCAAAATTTACCGTTTCGACGACATAAAAATCTATTTGCTCAATCTTTTCAAAGCCGCGACGACGGAACAGTTCTGCGCGATTTATCTTTCCAAAAACGAGCGGATACTCTTCAAGGAAGTTTACACCGACAACGACAAAAACGGCGTGACCGTGGATATGATTCCGTTTTCGAGATCGTTTTCCAGCGTTAAGCCGTACGCGGTGGTGATAGCGCACAATCACCCTTCGGGGAATCCCGCGCCGTCGATACGCGACGACACCGCCACCGAAAAACTCGCAATGCTCTTCTCTCTCAACAACGTTCGCCTTTACGATCATCTTATCGTGGGCGCGTCGGACGTTTTCAGTTATCGCATGGACGGGCGGCTCGACAAAATCATCAAGTCGGCGAACCTCCGCTTCGCGGGGCTTTGATTTTTAACTTTTACGCGACTTAAACCCGATATTTCGGATTTTTAAACGGAAATACGGACTTTAAAAACGGACGGATCGCAAGGATCCGCCCGCTTTTTGTTTTTTAAACCTTATCGCCCGCAACCTTTTCTTTCGTATTTTTCGTAATAACAACCTTTGCAGGGATCTTTTTTCTTTGGTTTCTCTTCCGGAGGGCAACAAAACGGGTTACACGGAGGTCCGGGCGGTCTGCAAGGTCTGCAAAACTCACAAGGTTTGCAAGGTTCGCAAGGGCAACCGCCGTCGCAAGGACGGTTTTCCGGACAACGGTATTCGTCGCATCGGGATAACCCTTCCGGGCAACATCTTTTAACGCCGCATACCACCGCTCCGACTATAACCGCGCCTATTGCCGCGCCGAGCATTATATCGCCGTTTCTCATAAGTACCTCTGCGACGTTTTTATCCGTCGCTGGTATATATTATGCTTCGGGCGGATAAAAAAGTTCGCTTGCCAAAGTTTCCGCCCGACGGATTTCAGCCGGCTATTTTCCCGTAATAACACCCGAGGTCGTTTATCGCCTCTTTCGCCGGGTCGAAACCGTTTTCGAGAGCGTTGTAAAGGTGCTTTTTCGCCTTTATGAAGTCCTGCCTGACGCAGACGCCCTTTCCGTAACAAAGCCCGAGATAATACTCCGCTTCGGGCGAGCCGAGCGCCGCGCCCTTCTTCCAGTTTTTGAACGCATATTTTTCGTTTCTTCTTATCCCGTAACCGTAATAATAATTCTTCGCGAGAAGAAGCACCGCCTTAACATGGTTTTTAGCTGCCGCCTTTTTGACGAGAGCGGTACCCTTTCTCATATCCCTCTTTCCCGCAACGCCCGTGAGAAGAATATATCCGAGCATATACGTTGCGGAAACGTGACCGCGTTTTGCAGCCTCTTTATACCAACTTTCCGCAAGAGCGACGTTTCTCGTTTCGCCCAAGCCGTAAAAATACTTTTCGCCGAGCAGATACTGATTTTCGGTCATTCCGTCTATCGCGCCTTTGATTATCGTTTTGCTTGCTTCCATGTTCTTTCCTCCGTTCGCGGGCGAAAAACCCGTTCGCTTTTGTTTTATGGCTCGATTATAACCCGCTTATATTGACATACGCTTGTCATAATTAAAAAATATTTTTCGGCAGGCGAGAATTATCCGGGTCGTTAAACGGCACAACGCCCGTCGCCGAACGGCGACGGGCGTTGCTTATATTTAGGAGAGAGAGTGTGCTGTTATTAAACTACTTTTAAGCCTGTTGCTTTCTTTTGCCTTTAAGTGTATCGAGATACGCTTTCGCTTCGGCTTCGGCTTTGGCAAGCGCGTCGTTATAATTCTTCTTATAAACTTCGGCTTTCGCTATATCGGCCTCTATTCCTTTCTGAATTGCGTCCCATTCTTCTGCCGTGAGGTCTTCTTTGATTTTTCCGAGATATTTATCTCTCTGCTCTTCGAGGCGAGCCGTAAACGTATCGAGATCGGAGAAGTAAGTTTTTTCGCTTTCCGCCCACTTCTTGATATCTTCAACGTTCTGCTTCAATTCGGCGATAACTGCGGCGAACGCCTGTCTGTATTCTTCGGGGATAAGTTTGATTGCGGATTCAACGGTTTTATAAGCGTTTTCCATAACTTCCGCAGCCGCCGCGATTTCGTCTTTATATTTTTCGGCGAAAGCGTTGATCTCGTCTTTAATCTTCTTCTCGGTAGACGAAAGCACTTCGGAAAGTTCATCCATCTTCTTCTGAAGTTCCTTGTTATACTCGGAATTTTTGAAGAGTTTGTCGGCGTATGCCTCGATGCTTCTTATGGTAACTTCACCCTTGCTGTTTTTAAGAGGTTCGGAATTTTCAAGTCCGAGAGCCTTTACAACCGCGGCGACCTGCTCGTCGCTGAGCGGGTAATCGACGACTTTGTTTGCGAATTCCGCAACGTTTTTAACCGATTCCATCATGAGAGCCGCCGAAGCGTAAGTCTGATAAACCGCGCCGAGATAAGCGGTGCTGTAATGCGTTATAAGGTTCTTAGCGTAAAACTCGGTGTAAGCGGAGTAGGTTTTGTAAGTAACAGCCTTATCGAAAGCCGCCTGAGCCTGCTTCTTTGCAAGTTCGTAAGCATCCGTAGCGAAGGCTTCGATCTTGGAATCGTATTCCTTGATAAGGTCGATAAGTTCGTCGTCTTCGAGTTCAACGGCTTGTTCGAGAGTGATTTCGCCCGTTTCGCTTATGGTAAGAGCGAGTTTGAACTTGGCAAGAGAAAGCGACTGAACGAGTTTGTTGTCCGGATGAGCCTTCTTGAACTCGTCGAGTTTGCGGCGGAGCGAATAAGATCCTTCCGCGTCTATTTTAATGCTGAGTCCCGATTCGTCGGCGGAAGCCTTGATCGAAGCGTTTACGCTATTAGTGAGTTTTTTGGCGTTTTTATCGCTTTTCGCGCTGACCGTTACGTTGACAACCTTGTTGTCTTCGGTGAGATACCCTTCTTCGATGGAGATATCCACAATCTTTTTAACGGCGTTGTCAACGGTTTCGCCCTTGATGCCGCTTTCGTTATATAAAAGAACAAGTCCGTCTTCGTTGACTCCGCGGACGCCCGCTACGAGTCCGTCTTCGCCTACGACGAGTTCAACCGACGGGTTGATATCGAGACTGACGTAGCCGCTTTTGTCCTCGTTCTTGCCGCAGCCTGCCAAGGGAATGCACGCGCCGAGCATCATAACCCCGGCTATCAATGCCGATACAAATTTTTTCTTCATAAATTTTACCTCCTTGCCGGAACGTTTCTTCCGGCTCGTTTTTGTTTTCTCACTTATTAAACACGCGGGAAAAGCGTTTTGTTGCAAAACTTTGAAAATTTTTATTATTTTATTTTCGCCCGGTAATTCCCGGTAATTATCCGGTTTTTTTCTCGCCCGAGAATTTTTCGGCATTTTATTTTTTTATGCTCGCCCAGTAATTATCGAAAGAACCGTAGTCGGCGAGAATTCGGTTTTTATATTCCGCGTAACTTTCAGCCGAAATTTGTTCTCTGCTCGCGGAGTAATTCTCTCTGCCCGCCTTTTCCCGCAAGACGTAAAGTTCCGAAAGAATTTTGCGCAGATCTTTTTCGTATTCCTTTATCGTTTCGGGAACGCGGGTGAGCGATTCGAAGCCCATCGTGTCCACGTCCGTCCTTTCGAGAAGGGCGACGATCATTTTGTCGACGTTCCGGAAATCGCCCGTCGTGAGCGACGAGAAATATTCCTTTATATTAGTTATATAGTCTTCTATCACCGTATCTTCCGTGACCTTGCCGAACAACTCCGAATAAGCGTAAATCGCGTTGCTTAAACCCGTGCTGCTGACTATTTCGTTCTTTCCGCCCGTACGAGCCGAATATTCGGCGATAAGTTCCTCCATATCCTTTTTCAGGGCGGATACAATCAAGCCGCTGTCCTCGTCTTTTATGCTCCAATAATCTTTGAACGTCAAAGCCTTTATCTCTAAGTTTTTAATCTGCATACAGACGAGAAGTTTCGCCGCCTCGACGATGTTCGGCAGTTTGTTCTTCACCAGGTCGTAAAGCCCCACGACCACGTTATCGTCGTAAGCCTTTTTAAGGTCCGAAACGTCTCTCGCGCCGTAAAGCACGGAAAGATTGCTTGCCGACGAACCGAGTTTGTTTCCCGCCGCCGTTACGCCCGCCTTTTCGGAAAGGGTTTCCGAACTCGTTATGTCCTTTATCACGGCAGAATATACGCCTTTTTCGCAAAAATAATTCTCCGCCGCCGTCACGCTTTCTTCGATAAACGGCAAATCCTTTTCGGCGGTGAATTTAATCGCGTTTTCGTCCGATTCGTAATCGAAAAAGCCGAGTCTGAGCGCGTAATCGATGAAAATCTCCGCGCTTTTTGCAAGCGGCTTGCCTTCGAGTTCGTCGATCACGTTTTTGTCCGCGAGAATCACGTCCGCGTCGGAATTGAGCGATTTCACCCCGGTGACGTTTCCTTTTTTATCCGTAAGGAACAATACTCCGGGATTTATTTCCAGAACGACGGCGCACGGCTCGCCTTTCGAGGCGTTTATTATAGCGAAAACGCTCGGAACAGCAACGCACAGGCACACCGCGCAGGCAAGCGCAGCCGCCACGGCACGCTTTTGAAATAATTTTCCGAAAAACGACGACACGCCCGCCGCTATTCTCGTCAGGATTCCCGTTTTCGTCGGGATCGTTTCCTGCTTTTCGCGGACGGAAACGGGCGCGTTTCTGACTTCATCGGAAAGTTTGAGATTTTTAACCGAACGTTCGGTTTCTTCTTTTAAAAGTTTCTTCCACGAACTCATTTTTTACGCCTCCTTTTTGTAATTTGCTTTTATTTTGTCCACGGCTCGCTTATACTTTGAAGTAACGCTGCCCGTGGGAATGTTCAACAGTTCGGATATTTCTCTGTGTTTATAACCCCACAGAACGCGCAGAACGATTATTCTCTGCTCCTCTTCCGTGAGATATTTCCGCATCGTGGCGGTGATCGGCGAATCGAATTCGCTTTCGTCCGTCACGTAAGTTTCGTCGTCGCTTTTAAGGCTCACGAAGTTTTCGTAAACTTTCCGCGACCTCAGTTCGTTCAGCGCGACGTTCTTGGTTATCTGCAATATCCAGGCAAGTCCGTTGCCGTTTTTATCGAACGTCGCCGCGTTCTTCTTTATCTTCAGAAAAACCGTCTGAACGGCATCCTCGGCATCCTCGCGGTTTTTCAAATAAGAATAAGCAAATGAATAAACACCGCCTTTAATTCCTTCGTATAACCGCTCGAACGCGCGCTCGTCGCCCTCGGCTATTCTGTTCAATCCGGCGTTTATCTCCCACCGCTTCATCTCTCTCTAAAACCGCCTTGCTCTTTCTCCTCGCTTATTATACACTTTTTTTCGCCCGTTTGTTGCAATTATGAGAAAAAAATTTTTAATATATAAAAAAGCGCCGCGAAAGTTTGAAAACTTTCGCGGCGCGCAACCGTAATTTACCTGATTTTTTCGGGAATTCTCTTCAAAATAACGAAGCAAACCGCCGCTTTTAAAATATCCGACGGAATAAACATTATCCAGAACGTCAGAAGCACGTTCCAGAAATCAATCGCTCCGCCGAGATAAAAAACTTTGAGAGACAAGAAATAAACAATGCCGACGACGTAAATCGAAACGGTTCCGAGGGCAAGCGTTAAAATTTTACGAACGTTCGTCGCCGACCTTTTATAAAGCAAGCCGCAGACGAGCGAACTGACCAGAAACCCGAGCGTGAATCCGAAAGACGGTTTTAAAACGTAATCGAACCCGCCGCCCGATGCGAACACGGGAACACCGATAAGTCCTAAAACAATATATATCCCGACGGCTATAAGTGAATCCGCCGCGCCGAGATAGCAGGCGAAAAACAACACCACCGCGGACTGTAAAGTCATCGGCACAGGCACGAACGGCACGCTGATCTTCGCGCTGACGACCATGAGCGCAACCGCTAAACCTATCAGCGCAAGCCTTTTCGCAGACATAAATTCTCCTCTGTTTTCAGTCATTGACGTCGCTTCACTCCTCGTGTTTATCTTTATTTTCTATATTTTCGGCGTTTTCCGCGTTTTCCGCGTTTTTCGCGTTTTTCGCGCGTCCGCGATCTTCGCCCGGCGAAAGAAGTTTGTATCCGCAAAAGTAAACCGCCCCGCCGAAAATAGCGACCGAACCCGCTTCTTCCACGCCGATAATAAGGACTTCGATCATATAAGCGTAAGTTTCCGAGCCGTTGATGACGAAAATGAGCGGCACGGCGAACGCATTGAAAAGTATCGGGAAGATTATCCCGACGAAAAATTTACCGTATTTGTTCTTTATCAGCCTGCCGGCAAGATAAGTGCAGCACGCCGCGACGAGCGTGGCGGACGAACCTATGAGAATATCGGGCAACCCTCCGCCGCCGAAAATATTCGTTATTAAACACCCCACGAAGAGAGCCGGAACGCTTTCGGCAAAAAAAAGCGGGAGTATCGTCAGCGCCTCGGAAAGGCGGAACTGAAATATCCCGAACGTAAACGGAAAAAGGAGCAACGACGCGACGACGTACAAAGCGGCGATAACGCCCGCTCTGCACAAAGCCTTTGCGGAAATCTTTCCAAACATTTTAAATTACCTCGGTTTTTTTAATTTTTAAGGAACGGTTGCCGCCGATTAACCTTTACGGTTCGACCGGACGACGCGACCGCGAACGGACTGCCGTTCCTACGAAGTGTTCTCCGAAAACCTTCGACTCGCCAACTATACTACTTTTCAATTTTAAAATCAAGCAAAATAAGGCTATAAGCCGAATTTTTCGCGACAAAAGTTAAAACGCAACCTATAGTTGCGGCTTTTGCAAACGAAAATAATGACATACGCAACTTAAATATTTGCCTTTTTTGCTCGATTTGCTTGAAATCCGACATAACAGGCATTATAATAGAGATAGTTTATGAACAGTTCAAAAACTTGCACAGGAGAAAAATATGCAAAACAACTTGATAAGATTAAGAAAAGAAGCGGGGCTTTCGCAGGAAGAACTTGCGGATAAACTCGCGGTTTCGCGGCAGGCGGTTTCCAAATGGGAGCGCGGCGAGGCGTTACCGGACACCGACAATTTGATAAGACTTGCCAGACTTTACAACGTTTCCATCGACGAAATCGTGGGATACGTTCCCGAAAAAGAAACTTCCGCCGACGAAAACAAAGCCGCCGGCGGCGCGGACGACGCGAAAGAGACAGACAACGCAAGCGGCGCAGAAGGCGCGAAAGAGACGGACAACGCAAGCGGCGCAGACGGCGCGAACGACAACGGCAATGCCGACGGCGAATACGACGGCGAAGACGACGAATACTTCACGCAGGACGGCGAAACGAAAAAATATTACTCAAAAACGAAAGGCGGCAAACATATACGCTTCGAGACGGACGGAACTCAGAAACGCATCATAATTTCCGACGACGATGACGACGATGACGACGACGATGACGACATGGACGGCGACGACTACCCGCGCAGACGGACGAGGCTTTGCGACGTTTTAGACGGCGTTTACACTATCCTTTGCGTTGCGGCGTTCTTCGTGTGGGGCGCGGTGTTCAACGGCTGGGAAATCGCCTGGACGTTGTTCATAACCATTCCGATATTCACGTCGATAGTTGCGTGCGTCAGAAAAAAGCGCGTGGGCAAATTCAATTTTCCCTGCTTCGTGGCTTTCGTCTATCTGCTTTTCGGAATGATTTTCAACATCTGGCATCCGCTTTGGATAATCTTTTTGCTTGTCCCCGCATTTTATCCGATAGCGCGCGTTATCGACTCTTCAATCAAGGATAAAGAACGCAGAAAAAACTAACGACGCGATACGCCGAAAATTTTTCTTTTCCGATTGACTCGGAATATAAAAATGTCATATAATCCATATGTGACGAAAACTCGGTCACGAATATTTTTGCACAGAGGAAATATTGTTTTATGAATTACAAAAACAACAAAAAGAAAATTATCGAAGAACTGCTGCACGAAGCGGATATGGAAATGACAGACGAAGAACTTATAGGCGAAATACTCAGCACGAAAGTCACTGAAAATTACGAAAAAACGGAAAAAGTTTCTTTCGGACAGAAAGCGGCGGACGCCGTTGCCCGGTTCGCCGGAAGTTGGGCGTTCATTTTCAGTTTCGTAGCCATAATGATTATATGGATGATTCTTAACGTAATTCTCGCCGCCAACGCGTTCGACGCGTATCCGTTTATTCTCCTTAATCTTGTTCTGTCGTGTATCGCGGCGATTCAGGCTCCGCTTATCATGATGAGCCAGAACAGGCAGGAAGCAATAGACAGAAGACGCGCCGAAAACGATTACAAGGTAAACCTTAAAAGCGAATTCGTCATCGACGAACTTTATAAAAAAACGGAACAAATTTACGAAACTCAGAAAAAAATACTGAAGTTTATCGAATCCCGTTCGTCTTCGGTCGAGCCGATTACAGATTCTTCGGCGACGCCTTCCGACGAAAATAACAAAACCGATGGCAAAAACAAGTGAATTTCCACATATCAAACACGTTAATAAAGATAAAAAATAAGCGATAATCGGCTTATAGGGGCATTTTAAAGGCGGCGGCTATGCAAAAAGCATAGCCGCCGCCCATATTTTATCGTTCGTTTTACGATCGCTGCGCGTTCCTTATTTTTCAAGGTTTTTCAACGTTTTGGAGAAAGTGTTTATCTTTTCGTCGATAATCGTTTTGTCGGCGGGCTGCACTTCGTAATACCCGTTTTTCTGCATCGTTTCAAAAACGCCGTACTGCTCTTCCGCGGTTTCGAACATGTTGGATTTCACCGCTTTTCTCACGTCTTTTCCGCACGCCTCGGTCATCGCCGAGCCGTAAAGTTTAACGAGATTTTTCTCGCCCGTTAAAATATCGTACAAAGCGTCCTTTTCGTTCAGAATATTTTCATTCTTCATTTTCTCACCTCACTGAAGCAGTCCGAGCAGGACCGCGTAACGCTTAGCGTGGTTGCAGGCAATCGTTTTCATTTCGTTTGCCAGAGTTGCGTCCGTCAGCGTTTTCGAATAAAACGTCGCCTTTTTAGCCACGCTTTCTTCCAGATTCATAAGGTCGGATATGAAATCGACCTCTTTTGCCGTTAGTTTTGGTTGCATAAAAAATACCTCCCGAGAAATTCTCTCACGGAAGGTATTCCCTTTTTCGAAAAGTTTTAGTCGTCGTTAAGTAAATTTTTTGAGATATTCGAGATTTACGCTCCATTCGGGAATCTCGTTTCTGCGCCTGTGGATTTCGTTCGCTCTCCCGAGATCCTTGACGTAATCGGCGTAAGAACACTTGTTGACCTTCATAAAATGCGCGATCGCCTTTTCCTCGTCTCCGAGAAGTTGCGTTCTGCCAATGTGGATAACCGAATGGCACGAATGACACACCGCGATAACGTCCTCGAGTTTCTGGACGGCGTTTTTCTCGTCGTAACTCCACCGTTCGTGCGCTTCGAGCCGCGCTGCCGGTCTGCCGCAAATCATGCATTTTCCGTTCGCCCTCGCGTAAGCCTCGCGGCGGACAACGTCCCATTGAGCAGGTTTTAAAATACTCCTTAAATTGGAATACCAGCAACCGTCCGGCACAAGTTCGAAATCGAGTTTCAATTTTTTTTCGGTCATATTATCGGTCAAATTTTCGTCCATCAGTCAACGTTAAGTCCTTTCGATAAAAATCTGTAAGAGAAAAACAGCATGAGGAAATCAAGCCCCGCGACGAGCAGAATGAAAAACCATAATATAACGTGAACGGGTACGTTGAAAAAGCCCGAATTTACAAGACCGGACAATAAAAACGCAAACGCAACTTCGAGGAAAAATCCCATAAGCGTCAGCGTGCCTATAACCTTCCCTATCTTTTTGCGTCTTGAAAGACGATTGCTGAAAAGAATCGCAAACACGACGGCGGAGATAAGGAACAACGCGCCGCCTGAAACAAGCAGAAACACTTCGAGTAAAATAAAAAACGAATTAACCGTCATATTTTTAAACAATTCGCCGAAATCGGGCGCTAAATTAACTCCCTGTTTCAGCAACATCGGCATAAATGCGACAACAAAAGATAATATCATTGCCGCGAAAAATATCGCGAGCCAGACGATAATGACAAGCAACCTTGCGAACAACTGATCTTTCATGCTTGCAGGCAAAGTGAACGTGAGATACGCTTCGTCGGTTGCGACCGCGCGATAAAACGAACCGAAAAGAACATAAACAAGCGCGGCAAAGCCGAACATTATAATCGGATAAGTTAAAGCGTTGATCATGCGGCAAGCGAACGAGATCCAACCGACGGTCCACCCTTCTTCGTCGTAAGACACAAGCCCCGACAGCCCGGAGATAAGAGATATGCCGAACATCACGCCCATTATAATGAGAAAAGTTTTGACGTTTTTTACGAATTCTGTTTTAAAAATCTTCGAAAACATTTTCACTCCTCCCCGCATCCGGCCGGGAATATCTGAATTCCTCCCGGAATATTTCGTCTATGGTTCTGCCCGATTCGTGGACTTCTTTCGCGCTTCTCGGCTCCCCGAGCCTGCAACCTCTCACGAACACGTATTCGTCGAGAATTTCCTCGACGTCCCTTATGAGATGAGTGGAAACGACTATCGTAGCGCCGCCCTTGAAACGCGACAGAATGGTTTCGATGATAAACTCGCGCGCGGCGGGATCTACGCCGCCTATCGGCTCGTCTAAAAGATAAAGTCTGGCGCGGCGCGCCATAACGGCTATGAGTTGCACCTTTTCCTTTGTTCCCTTCGACAAGGCTTTCAGTTCGGCTTTTTTGTTTACGCCGAGAACGTTAAGCATTTTTTCCGCCGCCGAAACGTCGAAATCTTCATAAAAAAGCGAAAAATACTCAAGCACGCTTGCAACGGTCTGCGTCGGACGCAGATACGTTCTTTCCGGCAGAAAAGAAACGATCTTTTTCGTTTCCGCTCCGATCGGTTTCCCGTCTACGGTAATGCTTCCGCCGTCCGGCGTCAGAAGCCCCGCAACGCATTTCATAAGCGTTGTCTTTCCGCTGCCGTTAGGACCTAAAAGCCCGACGATTTTCCCTTCTCCCAATGAAAGGTTAACTCCGTCCAGGGCGACGAACTTCCCGTACTTTTTTGTGAGATTGTTAATTTCGAGCAGTGCCATCATATTCCTCCTTTAACGCAAAGAAAGCCTTCTATAGGTCGATTATCGGGCAAAAATCGCAACCATCGGCAACCCCGACGGTTGCAAAATTTCAAACTTTTACGTCGGCAGACATACGCTGACACCGATAATCGCGCGAAAAATTTCTCTCCCCTCGCAAAGGCATTTCACCGAAAAGCCCTCTTCCGTCTTTTTATAATAAATCGTCACGGTTTCGCCCGCTTTAAGTTCCGAAACGTAATCTATCTCGAAACTCGTTATTTTTCCGTCGCCGAGTTCGCCTGCCACTGCGTTGAGAACGAAATCGAGATATCTCGTGTTGTTGACGTGTCCGTTATGATCGAGATCGGTAAAATACGCGGTCTGCGTGAACGTTTTGAAATCGTCAATGGGAAAATCCGCGATTTTCTTCAATCCGCCCGCGTACTCTCTCTCGTCGGTAAACTCGTCGATGTTATAACCATACTCTCCGCGCAGAATAAGTTTACGCGTTTTATAATTGCACAGACACCATTTGGAAGTTCCTTTCACGAGTTTGTTGCCTGCGGCGTCGGTTATCAGATATTCTCTGTCGAATTCTATTCCGCGCGGCGGCAAAGGATAGGTTTTTACGTTAATTTCCTGCTCAAAGTTCGGTTGCGACAAAACGTCGTATCTGCACCGTATAAGCATCCATATAACGTCTTTTTTTATAAGTTCGTCATACCCCATGCCGAGTTCGTCCGCGTGAAGAGACGCGGCGTTCTGAAAAAGCGTGAAGAAAGCGGATGGTTTTATTCTGCGACAGGCGTCGCACGAGTTGACGTCGATTTTGGTTTTTAAAGTTAATTCTTTCATATCAGATCAGAAGCAATGCCTTATCCGGCACGTCCATCGCCTCGGCGTTGTCGCCTTTGACGATAAAAAATTGTTGATGATAGGTTTTGTGCGGTATCAGATACACCCTCTTGTTCGGCCAGATTTTTTCAACGTCCGCCCTGAGCACCTTTTTAGCCAGAATATAATCGGCTATTTCCGCATTCAGATCGATTTTCGCGTTGTTGTATCCGTTGGCGAAGATATCGAAAAGTTCCGTCCTTATTCTCATTACTATGTAATCGTTGGACTGAACGTGACCCGTTCCCTGACAATAAGGGCAATCTTTGACGAGCGCGGAAACGCTTTCTCTTCTGCGTTTTTTCCGCGTTATCTCTACAAGCCCGAGGGGCGTCATTCCGATGACCTGACAACGTTCTCTGTCCCTCTTCAATTCCTCGCCCAGCACCCGCAGAAGTTCGGAATTATGCTCTTTTTCGTTCATGTCGATAAAATCGATGACTATTATCCCCGCGATGTTCCTGAGCCGCAACTGCCTTGCGATTTCCACCGCCGCGAGAAGGTTGGTTTTATAAACGGTTTCTTCGAGATTCGCATCGCCGGTGAATTTGCCGGTGTTCACGTCGATAACCGTCATCGCTTCCGTTTTGTCTATGACGATATACGCGCCGTTTTCTAGCGGAACGGACGATGAAAGCATATTGTCCACGTTTTCCGAAAGCCCGTAATAACGGAACATATCTATTTTCTTGTCGTATAATTTAAGTTTGCTTTTCAGCGACTTGTCATGCCGTTTGGCGTAAACGAGCAATTTGTCGAACAAAGCTTTTTCCGAAACGACGAATTTTTCCACGTCCTCGGTGTAAACGTCGCGAAGAAGCCTTATGCCGACGTTACCTTCTTCATAAATGCACGTGGCAGGCTTCGCCGTTTTAAAATTCTCCTCTATCTCGTCGTATTGCTTTTTCAGATATTCTATTTCGTGCTTTATCTCGCTTTTTTTCGCCGTTTCGCCTGCGGTGCGGATGATGATTCCCCTGCCCTTCGGGCGGAATTTTTCGGCGATTTTCTGAAGTTTTTCCCTTGTTTTTTCGTCCGTTATCTTGCGCGACACGCCGACGAACGAAAACGACGGCAAAAACACGACGTATCTGCCCGCAAACGACAGGTACCTCGTGAGCCTGACCCCTTTGTTCCCCGCGGGATCCTTAACCGCCTGAACCATTATCTCGTCACCCTCTTTCAGGTCGAGAACGGGCGGAATTTCAATTTTGCCTTCGATTTCGGCTTTATCCATCAACATATCGTCCGCGGAAAGGTAACCGTTTCTCTGGAGTCCCACGTTTACGAACGCCGCCTGCATTCCACAGAGAACGTTCTCCACTTTTCCCTTAAAAACGCTGCCGATAGGCACGGTGATATTCTTTTTTTCAACTCTGTATTCGATGAGTTTATCGCCGCTTGCAACCGCTCCGACGTAATTCCCGCAAACACCGTCCACGTATAAACTGAAAGACATAGATTTTTCCTTTGTCGTATTATCAAAAAAACACAATTAAGCCCAAGCCCGAACGCTACCGCCTGCGAGCAACTTATACGTTATCATTATAACCTAAAAATCACGGTTTTGTCAATCGATGATCATCGTCTTTTTCGCTGCCTGACGGCGGCTCAGACCGAACAAAACGTATATCGGCTTTTTTTCTGTCAATAATAAAATGAATCGA
>JALETB010000094.1 GCA_022781715.1 Clostridiales bacterium
AAAACCGCCGCGCCGTTTTTGTGCATAGAACCGTGGGCAAATCTTCCGTCCAAAGAGGGACAGATCGAAGATTTAACTCAAAAGGAAAACGTCGGCGTCGTCAGGGAAGGCGGCGTTTCGGAATATGAAATGATTATCACAATCGGATGACTTTTTCTATTTTCGTCAAGAAGAAAAATTTTTACGCATATCATAAAAAGTTTAAAAATCACCGATAATTTCTTGTTTTTCGCTTAAATATTTCCAATATCGTTCAGGTAAAAACGCGCGCATTGAACGCGTGTTTTTTCTTTCCTTTATATTGATCCCGTTATAGTATGTTTTCCACAGATTCTGGAATTTTTGTTCGTCTTCCGAGAGGTACACGGTGACGTTTCGTGCGGGACTACGGATGATTTTGAAATCCGAACCGTTGCACAGAGCGATGATGTTTCGCTTTACGTCATGGATAACGAACGGACTTTTCAGCCTTGCTTTGAAATGGGGAACGAGGATATCCGTTATATCGTTATCAGGCTCGAAACAAGCGTAATAATATCCGTCTTCCGACTCCATAAAGCGCAAAAAGCCTTTAAATCTATGAATTTCCGTCCCTATCCGCTTGCTCAGATCGGAAAAAGCAAGCGATTCGGATAGCGAAAATGCCGTCGAAATATCGTTGTTCTTGTATTCGACAGCCTTTCTGACGTAATTAAAAATGACGTTGAATTTATTTTTTTCGCCGCTTCTGAAAGCATATGTAACGGTGGAGAGTATATTTGCGGTTTTGCATTTTCTCAGACAAGCGATAACCCTTTCTGCTTTTTCTTTGTCCGTTGCGATGGTTTTGTTTGTATCGAAAAAACCCGTCTGGCAGTTATCGTCGGTAACGTTATCGGGGATTTCTTTTTTGTAAAAACTTTCAAAAACACAGGTAAATAAACCGTTTTTTGTTCCGTCAAAAAAATATGTGATCATAATTGCCCCGATATGATGCTCGTTGAAATTTCCCCCGTTGAGAAGAGTGAGAGCTGTTGCGGTTCGGCATTGTTTTCGAGTAAAAGACTCTTGCGGATAAGCGCGGGGTTGTCTGTTCCGAAAAATTTTCCTGAGCAGGTTATAAAACTTTTCGCCCGTTTCAGGACGACGCGCATTTTAGCGAGAGACGAAAAATCGAGGCGACAGAACTTCCTCGCCTGAACGATTTTATACGCGCTTTTGAATCCGATTCCGGGAACCCTCAGTAAAATTTCGGGCGGGGCGGAGTTAATTTCTACCGGAAAAAATTCAGGGTGGCGAAGCGCCCAGCCGCATTTCGGGTCGAATTCTTCCGATAAGTTTTCATTTTCGTCAAGTATTTCTTCCGCCGAAAAGCCGTAAAATCTCAAAAGCCAGTCGGCTTGGTAAAGGCGGTGTTCCCTGAGAAGCCCCACAGGAAGGACGGGCAGGGCGGAATTAGAGTAATTTGTCGGCACGTATGACGAGTAATAAACTCGTTTTAAAGTGTATTTTTTGTATAACGCCTGAGTTAAGCGTATTATCTGACCGTCTGATTCGGGGGATGCGCCGACGATCATCTGCGTGGTTTGCCCTGCCGGCAAAAAGTTGTTCGACCTTAACCTTTTCGCTTGTCGGTATTCTTCCGCCATGTTGCCCATCGGCAAAAGAATCGCCTGTTTCGATTTTTGAGGTGCGAGCAGTTTAAGGCTTTTTTCGGACGGTAGTTCTATGTTGAAACTCATTCTGTCGACGTATTCGCCCGCTTTTTTAATAAGCGCGTTGTCCGCCGCGGGAATACCTTTCAGGTGAATGTATCCGTTAAAATTATATAATTTTCTGAGTTTTTTGACGATTTCGAGCAGTTTTTCCATCGTATTGTCGGGATTTACCTGAATCGCCGACGACAGAAAAAGCCCTTCGATATAATTGCGCTTGTAAAAATTCATAACAAGTTCGCATATTTCGTCAGGAGTGGCTTCGGCTCTCGGCACGTCGTTGCTGCGCCTGTTAACGCAGTATTGACAATCGTATGCGCACTTGTTCGTCATAAGAATTTTAAGCAGAGAAATACATCTGCCGTCCTCCGTAAAAGAATGGCAGATGCCTCCGTATTCCGCGTTCCCAAGTCCTCCCGGTTTGTTTTTTCGGTTTGACCCCGACGAAGAGCAGGAAACGTCATATTTTGCGCTTTCGGTTAAAATTTTTAATCTTTCTGAATCTATCATAATACGAACATTTGTTTGTTTTTCCTGTATTATATCATTACCGCAAGATAAAGTCAAACATTTGTTCGCGTTTTTCAAAAGTTATATAAAACTTTTTCGGTGTAAAAACCCGGTTGTTGTCCGGCAATGAAAAGAGCCGCTTTAATCGCTCCGTCGGAGAAAAGTTTTTTGTTCTGCGCAGAGTGAACGAGCCTTATTTCGTCGTATTTTCCGTAAAAACAGACTTCGTGTTCCCCGACGACGGAACCGCCGCGAACGGAATGAATTCCTATCTCTCCGTCTTTTCGCGGTTTTTCGCCTTTTCTGCCGTAAGATAACAGTGAAATCTCGCGCGATTTTTTTATTGCTTCCACAATCATTTTCGTTGTACCGGAAGGCGCGTCTTTTTTGTATCTGTGGTGACGCTCGATTATTTCGACATCATATTCGCCGAGAATTTTTGCCGTTTCGCCGACGATTTTCACAAAAAAGTTAACGCCCAACGAGAGGTTGGAAGTTTTCATGATCGGAATAACTTTTGCCGCTTCGACGATTTTTGTTTCGTCGTCTGCGGAATAACCGGTCGTCGCAATCACAGCCGGCGTTTTGTTGCCGACGCAGTAATTTAAAAGTCCGATCAGGTTAGACGGAGAAGAAAAGTCCACAACGACGTCCGCATACTCGTTTACGTCTGCGAACGACTGATACACGGGGCAGTCGAAATTCCCGTAACATTCTTTATCGATGCCGCACACAACGTTAAGCCCCGCTTCTTTCGCGCTCTCGTAAACGTTCGTGCCCGTTTTGCCGCATATACCGCTGATGATAATGTTTTTCATTGATTTTTTATCTCCTTTAATAATCTGTCGAAATCGGATATAAGTTTTTCCTTTTCTTCCGCCGGTTGTTCGCACAATGGTAACCTTAGTATGTTTCCTTTTTTAAAATAATGCCCGACAAGAGTTTTTAGGGGAATCGGGTTAACGCTTGTAAACAGTAATCCCGAAAGTTGTTCGAGTAGTATGTCGTCATTGTTTTTCGCATTTCTGTAATTATCTTTAAAATTGTAGTAATAATCGTGAATTTTGCGAGGAATTATGTTTGACAAAACCGATATCGTTCCGCTTGCGCCTCTCTTTAAAAATTCAAAATTCATTTCGTCGGAGCCGCAGTAGACAGGAAGGTTTTTACCTGCAATTCTGAAAGTTTCATCGATATGAGATATGTCGCAATCGGCTTCTTTTATGCCGACGACGCTGTCGAGTTCTGATAGTTTTTCATAAACCGACGGTTTAACTTTCAAGCCCGTTCTCGCCGGAACGTTGTAAACTATCGTCGGAAAACAACATGCATTATCCGCCTCCATAAAATGGCGTAACAAACCCTCGTCGGAACATTTATTGTAATACGGCGTTACGGCGAGCGCGGCGTCCGCGCCGCAGTATTTCGCAAGATTAGTGTATTCTATAAATTTTTTAGTGCAGTTCGAACCGCACCCGACGATTACGGGAATCCTGTTCCGGACATGCGAAACCGTGAATCTGATAATTTCGGCTCGTTCTTTATCGGTCACAGTCGGGGCTTCGCCTGTTGTGCCGAGAATTACTACGGCGTCGATTTTGCCCGCAATCTGTCTTTCGATAAGTTCGCCGAGTGCGTCGTAATCGATTCCGTCTGAGGAAAACGGAGTGTAGAGCGCGGTTGCCGCGCCCTCGAATATTCTTTCTTTCATAATAACCTCGCGGTGAAATTTTCATTCGATTTGCTCAACCGAAAGCGCGTTTATTGTGAAAAGTAATATTTTTTTTGCTTTTTCCGCATAAACGATTGAGAAAATTCGAGTTTTAGTATATTATATAAAAGATAAATTATTTTAATGATACAAACGAGGTTCCGACTTCGCGAAAAAGAGGTTAAAATGGCTAAAAAAGGCTTTATTGCAAGAATGATAGAAGGACCGGAGCGTTCCGAAACTTACGCCGCGTCCACATTGCCGACCAACAGATGGCAACTCGGATGGGACGTTTTCAAAACAAACACCGGCAAACATTTCAAACTGAATCTGCTTACGTTGGTGTTTTTCATTCCGTTGATCGCTCTGATTGTTTTCACTTATCTTTATAAGGCTTATCTTGTGTCGCAATATCCGTTCTCTCAGAATATGGGAATAGGTTATCCGGCATATCCGGCGGTGTTCGGTCTTACGGCAACGCTTTCGCTTAACACGAATCTTGAATTTTTCAAATTCGTGCTTATTGCCGCCGCGGTAGCCGCGGTAGGTCTTTCGGGCGGGTTTTACGTTATGAGAAACATGGTCTGGGCGGAAGGCGTTATCGTCGGCAGCGATTTCTGGAAAGGCGTAAAACAGAATTACTTCGTTGTATTCTTTTCGCTGTTGTTCTATACGGTAATAATGGGCTTTTCGCTTATTTCCGTAAACCTCGCGCAGATACTTATCGACACCGCGTCGGGAACGAGATGGTTGCTTATCGTCGCTCAGGTTATTACTTATCTTATTATGGGTATCGTTTCCGTCATGACTCTTTATATGATTACGCTCGGCGTAACTTATAAACTTTCGTTCGGCAAACTTATAAGAAACGCGTTCATTCTCACGATCGCGCTCGTCCCCACAAACATATTTTTCGCTTTCCTGGCGGTTACGCCGTTTTTGCTTTTGCTTATAGGCGTTCCGCTCATCATGTCGCTTGTGTTCGTTCTTCTGGTCGTCTGGGGGTTGTCGATTTTTATGCTCATCTGGACGAATTATTCCAACTGGGTATTCGACAAATTCATCAACGACAAAGTTCCCGGAGCAAAGAAGAACAGAGGTATTTATAAACGCAACGCCACCGAAAACGACGGCGAAGAACTCATCATTGAAAAGACAAAACTTACTTCGAGCATCAAACCCGTAACCGACTACGACGTCGAACTTTACGAGTTGCCGACTTCGTTCAGCAGAAAGGACCTTGAAAAACTCGAGGAAACCAAAGAGGCTATGCGCAGAGACAGCGACAAGTACGCCGAAGAACACGCTCACGACGACGATAAGTCCGAAACCATCGACGACCTTATGAAGGACGAAAATATCGACGCAGGCGAGGGTAGCGGCAATACCGATTCGGACAATAAACCCGAAACCGAAGGAAAAGATAAAAAGTGAGCCTTTTAAACGGAGGAATCGGTGAAGCGTATTCCGTTCTCTCGAAGTATTATGAAAGCCTTGCCGAGGAAGACGGTTACGAAGAGTGGGGAAAGCGCGTTTTAAAACTTGCGGAAAAGTATGCGAAAGGCAAAAAATGCGCCGACCTTGCCTGCGGGAGCGGTTACTTCACAAGGCTTCTGAAAAAAGCGGGTTATGACGTTTTCGGTTGCGATATTTCTTCGGAAATGCTCACCGAAGCGGAGAAAAAATCTGCGGATGAAAATCTGTATATCGAATATAGAAAGCAGGATATATCGGCTTTTAAGAGTTTTGAAAAACTCGATCTCGTCACGGTTATAAACGACGGCTTCAATTATCTGGGCAGAGACAAACTGAAAAGAGCGTTGAAGGCGATTTCGAAAAATCTCAAATCCGGTGGCGCATTGATTTTCGACGTTTCTTCCGAATACAAGATTAAAAACATTCTCGCGAACAACGTTTTTGCTGAAGATCTCGACGATCTCACGCTTTTATGGTTCAACGAACTTGTGGAAAATAAACTCACGATGAGTCTGACGCTTTTCATAAAAGACGGAGAGAAATACGTCCGCAAGGACGAAATACACGTTCAGTATGCTCACAGCGTCGAATTTATCGAAAATGCGCTGAGAGAGGTCGGCTTAACTCCGGTCGAAATTTTCGGAAAGGCGGAAAACGGCGTAAGCGAAAACGATGAGAGAATCAACTTCGTGGCGATAAAAGAATAAAAAACATGGGAGAAATTTACAAAACATTGATATACGACGGGCAGATATCTCTGTCCGTTTTAGATACGACGGACGTTGTGAACGAGGCGATGAGAATTCATAGTTTGTCGCCGCTTTGCGCCGCGGGGTTAGGAAGATGCCTTACGGTGGCGGCGTTTATGGCTTCGTCGTTAAAAAACGAGGACGAACGCCTTTCGATAACGATAAGCGGAAACGGAGCGGGCGGCAAAATCGTCGTCGCGGCGGACGGAAAACTTAATGTGAGAGGCTCGATCGAAAACCCGGGCGCGGACCTTCCGTTAAAAGAAAACGGAAAACTCGATGTGGGCAGATTGGTCGGAAACGACGGCTTGATTACGGTCGTGAAAAATCTCGGGCTTAAAGAGCCATACGTGGGAAAGTGCAGGCTTGTAAGCGGCGAAATAGGGGAGGATTTCGCGGCGTATTACGCTTACAGCGAGCAGCAACCTACCGCAATCGCCGTGGGCGTTCTTGTTAAAAACGATAAGTGCTTAGGTGCGGGCGGGGTGATTGTTCAGCCGCTCCCCGGTTGCTTCGACGAGAATATCGAAAAAGCGGAAAAACTCATTGCCGGTTTTTCGTCCGTCAGTAAGATAATCGCCGATATGGGTGCAAAGTGCTTGATTGAAAAGTATTTTCCGGATTGCGATTTTACGGAGTACGATACGCAATATAAATGCAATTGCAGTAGGGAATACGTCGATAAAGTGCTTGTTTCATTAGGTAAAAAAGAATTCTCGGATATAATACGGGAAGAAGGGAAGATAGAAGTTTCTTGCGAGTTTTGCGAAAAAAAGTACTTTTACTTTGCGGATGACGAGAAAAGATTGTTCGGTAACGAAAATGTCGGGAAAGATTCTTAAGTTCAAAAAAGACGACAAGTCGAAATACGAAAGGGCGAACAGACGATGCGACGACGGCGATTACGTCGGCGCGCTTTCGTCGCTTTTGTATACGGCGGAATCCGAACCAAAGAATATCGATGTGCTTTGCCACATCGCCGATATTTACACAGAACTCGGACTTTACGAAAACGCCGTGATTTTTTGGTTCCGTTTTTTGTCAAAGTGTAGAAAAACGGACGTTATCGACGGCTACAACGGGCTCGGTGCGAATTTTTTCTTTCTCGATAATCTCGAGCTTGCGGGCTTTTATTTCAATAAACAATTAGGTCTCGGCGACTACGGAGATTGCGTATACGACGATATTCTTGACGAATATGTGGACGCCGTTTCGAACGACGGTAAACCGCGTTTCAGCGTTATTTCGGCGGATACGGAACGTGCCGAAAGCGATGAAAACAACTATCGCGCTGCGGTTGAAGAGAACAAAAGAGAAGATTACATTTCCGCTGTGGCTTCTGCGGAGAAAGTTTCGGGAAAAAGCGAGTTTTACGAAAAAGCACTGTACGAAAAAGCGTACGGCTTGTTTTGTTTAGACAGAGAATACGAGGCTTGCGAAATTCTCGAAAAGTGCGTGTCGATCGATAAAAACGACGTAAACGCCTACAATCTTTTGCTTGGTTGTTATGCGCAGGCGGGCGACGAAGAAAAGGTTGAAATATTTTTTAAGAAACTGCTCGAAGTCGATTCCGACAACACCGAAATTCTCAATCGAAAAATGTCTGTTCTGTGCGATTTCGGTTATCCGGAAGAAGCGCTTGCCGTTTCGGATAAAATCATGCGGCTTGCGCCCGACGACACGAATTGCGCCTATCTTCGAGGACTTCTTCTGTATAATTTAAATCAATGCGACAAAGCGGTCGTATATCTGAAAAAAGCGTATATTTATTCGCTTAATCCGGTCGCTTTGTATTATCTGCGCATTGCCGAAAGGGCTTGCGACGGAGATTCGAGTGTGCCTAAAAGGTTGCCGCTTATTTTCGATTTGCAGAAAACCGAAATAGACCGCAGATTGGAGGCGATAAAAAAACTTTTCGGCGGGACGGCGGAAAAGGACGAGTATTCGGAGGCTTATATAAAAGAAACCGCGGAGTGGTGCTTTATCGGCGGAAATCAGACGGCTCAGATGGCGATTGCCGTTTACGCCGCCCGTTCGAAAAACAAAACGCTGATAAGTTTTTTAAGAGATCAACTTATCAACCCCGCGCTTTCGGACGATATAAAAATCCGTATTTTCTCTTTGCTTGTGGAAACGGGGGAAATAACCGATCACAGCGAAGTGTCGGTTGTATATTCCAATATTTTCAAAAAAATAAAAATGTTCGTTCCCGTGTTCGGACCCGACGTGCCGATTGCTTTCAGACAAGCCTATGCTTATGCTGCGGGGAGAGTTTCGATATATTTCGACAGGGAAATGAAACAACTCGCTATCGGTGTGTCCGAATTGGAAGCCGCAATGCGTAAAAACGGCGGATTTTCGGAATTTACGGATCTGCGGGTTATCTCCTGCGCAATGTTTATTTATTCCGGAATAAATCGTCACGCCGATATGGATTCGGTTTATAAATTTTTCGACGCAAAAAAGGAGGACGTCGTAAGGCTTATAGCCTATGCGAATAAAAAGGAAAATGGTTGATATCGACGGGCTTTTCGAAGCCTATTTCAAAAAGTATATTGCGGAAAACCTCGGGAAGATGACCGAGGAAGAGATTGAAAACCGCGTGCCGGAACTTTACGTTTCTTTCGGCAACGAACCCAACGAAAAACTCGGAGGGAAAAGCCCTTGCGATTATTTTAAGACTTTTACGGACAATGAACTTATCGATTGCCTTAAAGAAAGCGTCGTAAACGGCGTTGAAGTATCGAGTTTTCTGTGTGACGAAATAGAGGCGCGGGGCGGACTGACGGATAAACTTTGCATGGTTATTTCCGCTGACGGAAACGACGAACTCGCAACCTATGCCGTAAACCTTCTCGGCGACGATATTCCGCAAAAAGAACTCGAAAAATTCGTCGATATAATCACCGACGAAAAAACCGGCGAAAGTCTTTCGGAAGCGCTCACGGAACTTTTAAGAGATAAAGGCGACAAAGTTAAGGAAAAGATAATAGCCGTTTACGTAACAAATCCGAGAGGAAAAGAGAACCTTATCGAAATAATGTCGAGAATGTCGCGCGACGACAGAATCACCGAAATATTGTGCCACGAATTGAAAGCCGACGAAAAGAATCTTGCGCTTAACGCAGGTTACGTTGCGCGTTACGGCGACGAGAGGGCTTTGCCTGTCCTAAGCGATCTCGTGGCCAAAGACGGATTGACTTATTACGATTTCAAAGAACTTAAAAACGCGATCGAGGAACTCGGCGGGGAATGCGAAGTTAAATTCAAAAAATAAATCGGCAGGAGTAAAACGCCCGACTTGAAAAATAAAACGAAAGTCTTTTTCATAGATTAGAATATGAAGAAGACTTTTTTTTATTTGCTCGGTTCGGTGTTCACGATTATAGGCAGCGTTATCGGCGCAGGGTTTATAACGGGGAAAGAAATATCCGTTTTCTTTTGTCGCGATTTTTCGCTGTCGGGTGTTTACGCCGCGTTTGTTTTTTTCTTTCTGTTTATATTCTTGCTTTCGGTTTGCGAAGATGATCCGCTTAACGACGTTGTCGGTTTTGTCGTCGCCGTCACCGGAATTGTTATTGCGTCATGTATGACTGCCGCGTTGAACTCTTTATTCGAAAGTTTGTTTTCTAGCGTATTACATAACACGGAAAACTATAAAATATTTACGATAATTACAGTGATTTTTACATTTTTTATATGTCTGAAAGGCGTGGGAGCGATGAACGTCGTTTCATCGCTTGTCATGCCTTTCGTTCTTGTTTTAGTGGTTGTCCTTTCGCTGTCTGCAGAAAGCGGTTTTATTCCGGACTTAAGCCCGTCAGGGTTCGGCGGGGCGGGGTTTCCGTTGTTGTACGTTGGAATAAATTGCCTGCTTTCATCGAAAGTTATAGTCGATTCTCTCAAAGGTTTTTCAGTCGCAAAAAAGATGATTGCCGCGCTTAGCGTGTCGTTTGTTTTGTGCGTTTGTATTTTGTGTATCGCGTTGCGCGTTTGCGGAAAATCGGACGACATGCCTTTTTTATCGGCTTTGAGCAATAACGTAATTTATTCAAAAATCGCCGTTGTCATAACGTTTTTTTCAATTATCACTACGCTTGTCGCTTCGGCTTATTCCGCCTTTACTCTCGCAAAAGGAAAGACGAGCGTTTTGCAGAAAATCATCATCACGCTCGTCTTCGTTATGCTTTCGAGGTTTGGGTTTTCGAGTTTTGTCGAAATCGTTTATCCCGTTTTCGGTTTTCTCGGCGCGGCGTACTTCATCGCTCTTTGCGTTTCGTCCGCACTAAATGCTTTTCATGCGTCCGACTCTTCGTCCGCCATAAAAGCTTCGCGCGTAGTTAACGCCTCGCCCGCCGCCGGTGATTTTTCCGCCGTTAATGTTTCGTCAAAAACTTTTCGAGTAAAGCGACGATCGCATACATCACGCCCGCAAGAATGCAGAGTATTACCGTCGAAGCCATGACGAGATCGAGTTTGAAAACCTGCCCGCCGTAAACGATGAGATAACCTATTCCTTGCCTCGAAGTCAGGTATTCGCCCATTATCGAGCCTATCCACGCCATTCCGACGTTGATTTTCAGGCATGAAATAAAGGTCGGTATGCTTTGCGGAAGAACGAGTTTTCTCATTATCGTGAATTTGCTTGCGCCCATCGATTCGAGGAGCATCGTTTTTCCTTTATCCGCCGCCAGAAATCCGTTCTGCATCGTTATTATTGTCACGATTATCGTTATAATAACCGTCATGAAAACAATCGATTTCACTCCGCTGCCGAACCATACGATTATTATCGGTCCGAGCGCGATTTTAGGCAGAGAATTGAGAACGATAATGTAAGGTTCCGCTATTTTCCTGAAGTTTTCCGACCACCACAGGGCGAGCGCGATAGCCGTACCCAAAACCGTGGCAATTAAAAAACCTATAACCGTTTCGTAAACAGTCGTGCCTACATGAACCCACAATTCGCCCGAAACCAGAAGTGATTTCAGCGTTTTGTATATTCTCGAAGGGCTGCTGGACAAAAAACTGTCGATAACGCCCGTCTGAGCAAGTATTTCCCATAAAATAAAAAACGCGCAGAGTATAAACAGTCGCATAAAAACAACGAATATTTTCGAGTTGCGCTTTTTTCTGAGAAAAAGAAGTCGTTCGCGGGAAATTTTGTTTTTGTCAATCATGATTCAATTCCCTCCATAACCTTTCGAACCATCTCGAAAATCTCGGATCTTCTCTGCGTTTAAGAGGCGAAACCGTTTTATCGAGATCGATAATGTGAATGTTCAGAACTTTCGAAGGTCGCTTAGAAAGAACGACTATTCTGTCGGCGGTGGAGAGCGCTTCCGAGATATCGTGCGTCACTAAAAGCGTAGTTTTCTTTTCTTTTTTTATTATATCGTAAAGGTCGTCGCACACGGTGAGCCTCGTCTGATAATCGAGTGCGGAAAACGGTTCGTCTAAAAGCAGTAAATCGGGCGACGAAGCCATCGTGCGGATGAGTGCCGCTCTTTGACGCATGCCGCCCGACAATTGCGACGGGAATTTTTTTCTGAATTCCCACAATCCGTATTTTTTCAGCAAAACGTCGACTTTCCGTTTTTCCGTTTCGTTTTTTATTTTCTTCACTTCGAGCGGAAGATACGCGTTTTGTTCGATCGTTCTCCAGGGGAACAATTCGTCTTTTTGCAACATATATCCGATCGAGTTTTTGCCTTTTTTTATCTCTTCGCCATAAAGCGTAACCTTGCCGCCGCTCGGTTTCAAAAGCCCCGCGATAATGGAAAGCACGCTCGTTTTTCCGCAGCCGGAGGGTCCGATTATGGCTACGAATTCTCCGTTTCCGACGCCGAATGATACGGAGTCGAGAGCGCGAATCTCGTCCGTGTCGGTCTGATAGGCGAGAGAAACGTTTTTCAAATTAAGTATTTCGTTCATCATTTGCGTTTTCCTTATTCCGTATTTCAGCCGCGATACCGTTTTGATTTTTCGGTATTACCGGTTTTTACCATGGTATTTCCGCAATTTTCAGCCGTATATTTTTCCGTAAACTTTTTCGGCGATATCATTGTAAGCGATCGCTCCGTATTCGGCGCGTTCGTCGAGTTCGCCGGCGTTTTCCATAACGTTCTGAAGATTGTTGAAAGCGGTTTCGGTCATGCTCATGTTTTTCGTCCAGGCATCGATGGAAAGATAACTTTCGAGAGAGTCCTTAACGGACGACAAGGCTGTTCCGGGGAACTGTTTCAGTATGCTTTCCGCAACGACGGCTTTATCGGTTTCGTCGAGATATTTAATCGCTTTTTGAAGCGCTGTAAGAAATTTTTCGATCAGTTCGCCGTTTTTCTCGATATAACTCTTTGACGCCATAAAAGCGGTGTATGGTATCTCACCGCTTTCTTTGCCGACCGACGCGACGATATAACCTTTTCCCGCTTTCGCATATTCGCTTGCAAGCGGTTCGAAAAGAGTGGTGTAATCGCCCGTTCCGCCCTCGAAAGACGGACCCATGAGATTGAACGCCACGTCGTTGTTAAGCGTTATGTTTTCGCCGTTTTTAAGTCCGTGTTTGTTCACGACGTATTCGAACGTCATCGCGGGGACGCCGCCCGTCCTTCCGGCAAGCACTGTCTTGTTTTCAAGGTCTTCCCATTTAAAATCGGGTTCGTATTTTCTCGAAACGAGGAACGACCCGTCGCGTTTGGTCAGTTGCCCGAAAACTTTCGGATAGTCGGTTTTTCCTTCCTTATAAACGTAAATAGCCGCTTCAACGCCCATAAGTCCTATGTCTGCGTTTCCGGAAAGCAGCGCGGTCATCGATTTATCCGCTCCGCCGCCGTTGGTCAGTTCGATTTTCAATCCTTCTTTTTCAAAAAATCCGTTTTCCACGGCAATGTAAAGCGGCGCGTAAAAAATAGAATGCGTAACTTCGTTAACGCGCAGTTTCACAAGTTCATCTTTTTTTTCGCCGCATCCCGCAAGGGAAAAGAGCAGACAGCAGACGGTAAGGAAAATCGCTGTAATTTTTTTCATATTTTATCTCCTTTAGCCAAAGTCCGGAGGGTCACGATACAACAAAATCGCATGCGACATAGCGGCGCAGAGACGGAAATCGTGACAAATACTTTGGTTAATATATCATATGCGACTGTTCTTTTAATTGACAAAGATTGTATTTTATATTATAATAAATTAGTTATAACTTTTTCGGAGAGAAAATCATGGAGATGAACAAAACTTATAATCCTTTGGATTTCGAGGAGAGAATATACAAGGAGTGGGTTGAAAAGGGGTATTTTACCGCTAAGCCCAACAGAGAGAAAATCCCTTTCACGATTGTTATGCCGCCGCCGAACATCACCGGTCAACTGCATATCGGTCACGCTCTCGACGAGTCCATTCAGGACAGTATCATTCGTTTCAAGAGAATGCAGGGTTACGAGGCTTTATGGCTTCCCGGAACGGATCACGCGTCTATCGCAACCGAAGTTAAAATAGTCGATCAGATGAAAGCCGAAGGACTTACCAAAGAGGATGTCGGCAGAGAAGGATTTCTCGAAAGAGCCTGGGCATGGAAAAACAAATACGGCGGAAGAATAGTCGAGCAACTTAAAAGGCTCGGCTCTTCGTGCGACTGGTCGAAACTCGCTTTCACTATGGACGACAGATGTTCGAGAGCGGTTAAGGAAGTTTTCGTAAATCTTTACGACAAAGGTTTGATTTATCAGGGAAAGAGAATAATTAACTGGTGTCCTCGTTGCAGGACCGCGCTTTCGGACGCGGAAGTGGAATACGTCGAGGAACCGTCTTTCTTCTGGCATCTCAGATATTATCTTAAGGACAGCGACAGATATCTTGTTGTCGCCACGACACGCCCGGAAACAATGTTCGGCGACACTGCGGTAGCCGTTAACCCCAAAGACCCGAGATATAAGGATATCGTCGGCAAAACGCTCATTCTGCCTATCGTCGGCAGAGAAATTCCGGTCATCGCGGACGATTACGTAGACGTTGAATTCGGAACCGGCGCGGTAAAAATTACGCCCGCTCATGATCCGAACGATTTCGAAGTGGGGCTTCGTCACAATCTTCCCGTTATCCGCGTTATGGACGACGGCGCGATTATGAATGAAAACGCCGGAAAATATGCGGGAATGAGCCGTTACGAATGCAGAGAAGCGGTGGTTAAAGAATTGCAGGTTCTCGGTAATCTTGAGAAAATCGAGCCGCATGCGCACAACGTCGGGCATTGCTATCGTTGTCACGACACGGTCGAGCCTATCGTTTCCAAACAGTGGTTCGTCAAAATGGAACCCCTCGCAAAACCGGCTATCTCCGCGGTCAGAAAAAAGAGCATAAAATTCACTCCGCCGAGATTTACGAAGATTTACTATAACTGGATGGAAAACATCAAGGATTGGTGTATTTCCCGTCAACTCTGGTGGGGACACAGAATCCCGGCTTATTATTGCGACGAGTGCGGCGAAACCGTAGTCGCAAAAGAAGAGCCGACGGTCTGTCCGAAGTGCGGAGGAAAGAAATTTCATCAGGACGAGGACGTTCTCGACACCTGGTTCAGTTCCGCGCTCTGGCCGTTCTCCACGCTCGGTTATCCCGAAAAAACGGAAGAACTCGAATATTTCTATCCCACGGACGTTCTCGTCACCGCTTATGACATAATTTTCGTCTGGGTTGCGAGAATGATATTCAGCGGAATAGAGCATATGGACAGAATTCCGTTCAAGGACGTTCTTATTCACGGAATAGTCAGAGATTCTCAGGGCAGAAAGATGAGTAAGTCGCTCGGCAACGGCGTCGACCCGCTCGAAATCATCGATAAATACGGCGCGGATACGCTCAGATATTGTCTGCTTAACGGTATTTCCGCCGGTAACGATATCAGATATTCCGCGGAAAAACTCGAAGGGTGCAGAAACTTCATCAACAAGATATGGAACGCTTCGCGTTTCGTTCTGATGAACTGCGAAGGCAGAAATATCAAAAACGAACTTGCGGACATCAAACTTACGCCGGTCGACAAATGGATCGTTTCCAAACTCAATTCGGTTGTTAAGGACGTCACCGTAAATATGGAGAAGTACGAGATCGGTCTTGCCTGCGCCGCGTTGCAGGATTTCGTCTGGTCGGATTTCTGCGACTGGTATATCGAACTTTGCAAGCCTGTTTTATACGGCGAGGATAACGAAAAGAAGGATAACGCCGTGAGTGCGCTTTGTTATGTTCTCAAAAACATGCTCAAACTCCTTCATCCGTTTATTCCGTTCGTAACAGAAGAAATTTACGACCATATTCCCGGAACCGCGGGCAGCATTATGGTTTCGGATTTCCCGAAATATAATTCCAAACTCGCTTACAGAAAGGAAAGAGCGGCTACGGAAAAAATTATGGACGTAATAAAGTCCATAAGAAACATCAAGGCGGAAACGGGCGCGGCGCCGTCGGCGAAAGTCGATATTTACGTCGTAACCGCGAATAAACGCCTTATCGAAAACAGCGCGTCTTACATTCGTAAACTCGCCAACGTCGGAGATATCAAATACGTCGTGAATAAAGAAGCGATAAACGAAAAAGTCATCTCCAAAATTCTCGACGGTGCGGAAATATACGTTCCGCTCGGCGAACTTGTCGACTACGATAAAGAACTTGCAAGGCTCAAAGGCGAACTCGAAAAGACGGAAAACGAAATCGTAAGAGCGCAGGGAAAACTCTCCAACCAGGGATTCGTCGCAAAAGCGCCGAAGGCTCTCATCGACGCCGAAAAAGCAAAATTAACAAAATTTACGGAAATAAAAGAAAAGATAGTCAAGAGTATCGAAGAACTCGAAAGTCGGTAATCTTCTTGCCCGGACAATAAAATCGTTCGGGCGTCTTTTCGCGTTTCCGACAAAACGGAGTATAAAAATTGAACAATAAAAAATCATTAAAAGTCAGATTTTTGGGCGGAGTAGGCGAAATCGGCAAAAATATGACCGCTCTGGAATACGGTAAGGACATAATCATAATCGATGCCGGTCTTACTTTTCCTAACGCGGACATGCCGGGTATCGACCTGCTTATTCCCGATATTTCTTATCTCGTCCAGAACAAGGACAGAATAAGAGGTATAGTTTTAACACACGGTCACGAAGACCATATAGGCGGTCTGCCTTACGTTTTAAAGGAAATCAACGTTCCCGTTTACGGAACGAAACTCACTCTTATGCTTTGCGAGCATAAACTCATCGAGCAAAGAGTTCAGAACTATTCGCTTAATTGCGTCAAACCGTCCGGAGTGGTAAAACTCGGTTGTTTCTCGGTGGAATTCGTCCACGTCAACCATTCTATCCCGGGCAGTTGCGCTCTCGCGATAACCACGCCCGTCGGCATAGTTTACCATTCGGGCGATTTCAAAATCGATCTCACGCCGATAAACGGAGAAATGATCGATATCCCGAGAATTTCGGAAATAGGTAAGAAGGGCGTAACGCTCCTTCTTTGCGAATCCACGAACGTTGAGCAGGAAGGTTATACCATGAGCGAACACGTCGTAGGCGAAACTCTCGACAGACTTTTTGCCGACAACGCGAAAAGAAGGCTCATTGTGGCAACCTTCGCGACGAATGTTCACAGATTGCAGCAAATAATCAATCTTGCCGAGAAACATAAAAGAAAAATCGCTTTTTCTGGCAGAAGTATGCTTAACGTCGTCGACGCGGCAACGAGGGTAAATGAAATTTCTATTCCCGAAAACCTTGTCGTTGACATTGAAAAAATTAAAAACTATGCCGATAAAGACCTTGTTATAGTTTCCACGGGCAGTCAGGGCGAGCCGATGAGCGCGCTCACGAGAATGGCTGCGGGCGACTACAATCAGGTACAGGTCGGCAACAACGATACGATTATCATTTCCGCTTCGCCAATTCCGGGCAACGAGAGGAGCATTTATCAGGTAATCAACAATCTTTACCGTAAAGGCGCGGAAGTCGTTTATAAATCTATAACCAAAATTCACGTTTCGGGGCATGCTTGTCAGGAAGAGTTGAAAACGCTTCACACTCTTTTAAAACCGAAGTTTTTCATTCCCGTTCACGGCGAATACAGACATCTGAAAAAGCATTGCCGTCTTGCAAAAGAAATAGGAATGAAAGACGGGAATATGCTTATCGCAGATATCGGAGATACGATTGAAATCACGCCGAAGAGTATGAAGCGAGGCGACAGATTCCAGTCCGGCACGAGATATATCGACGGACTTTCGATTGACGACAGCGAAAACGTCGTTAAGGACAGAAAACACCTTGCGGAGGACGGCTTGATTATTGCCGTTTGCTGCGTTTCCGAAGATACCGGAGAAATTATTCAGGGACCGGACATAATCAACAAGGGTTCGATTCTTTCCGACGCGCAGGTTGCCGAGGCGAAAAACATTGTTATAAAAACGGTGAATTCGTTCGACGTAAAATCCGTCGGGGATATGAGCGAAATAAGAAACACGATCAGGAAGAACCTCAGGAATTACGTTATTAAAAAGACTAAGAAAAGCCCGATGATTATTCCTGTTTTAACCGAAGTATAATGCACGAATACGTAAAGTCGCTTGCGATAAAGAGCGCGGATAACTCTGTGCCGGAAGACCTTATCGCTTTGAGAAACGATTATAGAAGCAGAGGAATCGCGACTATTCTTACCGAAAGCCTTAACAGCCTTATTCTCATTGCGAAACTCGTCAAGCCGAAGAAGATTCTCGAATTCGGAACTTCGGTCGGCTGTTCCGGGATAGCACTTCTGAACGCTTGCCCGGAGGCGACCCTGTATACTATCGAAAAGTATCGTCCGGCGGAAGACGAAGCGATGAAAAACTTTAAAAAATTTCAGGTGGATTCACGAGTTTTTACGTTTTTCGGCGAAGCGACGGAAGTCGTGGACGAAGTCGGCGACGGGTTTGATTTTGTTTTTCTCGATTGCAATAAATCGAAATATAAAGACCTTCTCCCGAAGATAAAAGAGAAAATGGTGAGCGGCGGAGTTCTGTTTGCGGACAACGTTCTGTTCCGCGGTTATATAACGGGTGAAGTCAAAACGCCGCACAGACACAACACGATAAGAAATAATATGCGCAGTTTTCTCGAAACGATTTCTGCGGATAAGGATTTTATAACCGCCGTTTCCGACACCGGCGACGGTATCAGCATATCATACAAAAAATAATTGTCAGGACATGAAAAAATTGGAACTGCTTGCTCCCGCGGGTAATTTTTCAAAACTTAAAACGGCGGTTTATTACGGCGCGGACGCCGTGTATCTCGGAGGAAAGAGTTTTTCGCTCCGCGCTTTTTCCGATAATTTTTCGGACGAAGAAATTGCGGAAGCGGTTAGATTCGCTCATGGAAAAAACGTCAAAATTTACGTTACCGTCAATATTTTTGCAAGAAATTCCGATTTTGATAAAGCGGCGGATTATTTTCGTTTTCTAAAAAAGGCGGGCGTGGACGCCGTCCTTATAACCGATGTCGGATTGATTTCGTTATGCAAACAGGTTGCGCCCGGTTTGAAAATTCATCTGTCGACTCAGGCAAACACGCTTAATAAACACGCCGTCAAATTCTGGGGCGATCTCGGGCTTGAAAGGGTCGTTCTCGCAAGGGAATTGTCGCTTGCCGACATTAAAGAAATATCCGATTATTGCCCGGAAACGCAACTCGAAGCGTTCGTTCACGGCGCGATGTGCATTTCGTATAGCGGCAGATGCCTTTTGTCGAATTATTTCAACGGCAGAGATGCCAACCGCGGCGAATGCGTACAGGCGTGCCGCTGGCAGTACGAACTCAGAGAAAAGTCCAAAGGCGGTGAGTTTTTCGGGATAGAAGAGGACGAAAGAGGCTCTTATATTCTCAACAGCAAAGACCTGAACATGATCGACCATATCGACGAAATGGCCGGCGCCGGCGTATGCTCGCTGAAAATCGAGGGAAGAATGAAGAGCGAATATTACCTTGCCACGGTGATAAACGCTTATAGAAGGGCGATAGACAGTTTCTATAAAATCGGCGATAAATACAAAGAAAATCGAATGTTTTACGACGAACTTCTCAAGACGAATCACCGTGTTTTCACCACTGCGTATATGCTTGGCGGCAACATTGAGACGGTTAATTATTCCGATTCGCAATCTGCGGGCGAAAAACAGTTCGTTGCGAACGTTATCGAGGGTACGAACGAAAAAGGGTATTTCGTTGCGGAAATGCGCAATCGTTTCAAAAGGGGCGATAAACTCGAATTGCTCACGCCGAACGATAATTTCAACGCCGCGATAATCGTCGGAAAAATGACCGACGAAGATGGAAACGAAATCGACGACGCCAAGTTGGTTCAACAAAAACTGAGAATTTATTCCGATGTAAAAGTTTCGGAAGGGGATATTTTGCGCAAGTGAGTTTTATCCGGTTTATTCGTCCGAATATTTATTGAAATCCAAACGACAAAAAATCTCATAATATTTTTAATTTCGACATAGATTTATCCTGAGGGGTAAGTCTATGTTTTTTGATTTTCTTGATTTTATAATTTCCAAACTTATTTTTTTCTGCTCGGGCGTCGGAGGCGACAGTTTTCCGAAACCGTTATCGCCCGAAGACGAAGCTAAATATCTCGCCGCATTCCGTGAAAATGGAGATAAAAAATCAAGAGATATCCTGATAAAACATAATTTAAGGCTCGTGGCGCACATAGCGAAAAAATATCAGGGCGCGGAGGACGCCGACGATCTCATTTCGGTCGGATCGATAGGGCTTATAAAGGCGATAAACACGTTCGACCCGTCGAAAGGGACCCAACTGGCAACTTATACCGCAAGGTGTATCGAGAATGAAATTCTTATGCTTCTGCGCTCGAATAAAAAGTACAAAAACAACGTTTCCATATACGATTCCGTAGGCGTGGATAAAGACGGAAACGAACTGACGATTCTCGATCTTATCGCCGAGAAAGAAGACGGCGTTCTTGCAAAAGTTGAAAATAAATTAATCAAAGACAAATTCATTGAAGTAATGGAAAAATGCCTGTTGCCGAGGGAATATAAAATTATTTGTCTCAGATACGGTTTAAAAGGCGGCAGACCGTTAACTCAGAGAGAAACGGCGAAACTTCTCAAAATTTCGAGGTCATATATTTCGAGAATAGAGAAGCGGTCGGTCGAAAAAATAAAAGAAACGGTAAAAAAAGAGAAAATCGAGGTCTGATTGTTGCAAACCATTATAAAAATTGTTGTAAAACCCTTGCAAAAAAATATAAATTATTATATTATAATAATTGAAATAATTCGGAGGGCGGGGCGACCTGCAACAGACAATGGAAAAATATTTTCTTGCAATAGATATCGGCGCGTCGAGCGGCAGACACATTCTTTCTCACATCGAAGACGGAAAACTTAAACTCGAAGAAGTTTACCGTTTCGAAAACGGAATGGACGAAAAAGACGGACATCTCGTCTGGGATTACCGCAAACTTTTCAAAAACATAGTCGACGGACTTAAAGAGTGTAAAAAAATCGGAAAAATTCCGATGTCGGTTGGCATCGATACCTGGGGCGTAGACTACGCGCTTCTCGATGAGAATGACGAAGTTATCGGCGACGTGTACGCTTACAGAGATTCGAGAACGGAAGAACCGATAAAGAAAGTTCATTCTATCGTTCCTTTTGAAAAACTTTACGAAAGAACGGGTTCTCAATTCCAGATTTATAACACGATTTATCAACTTTACACCGACAAACTCAGCGGAAAACTCGAAAAAGCCGAAAGATTCCTTATGATGCCGGACTTCTTCGCGTTCCTTCTTACGGGCGTTAAGAAAAACGAATTCACGAACGCTTCCACGACCGGACTTCTCAGCGCGAAAACGAGAGAGTGGGATATGGAAACGGTTAAAGATCTCGGCTTGCCGGAAAAACTTTTCAAAGAACTCGCTCAGCCCGCAACTCTCGTCGGAAAGGTTAAACCCGAAATCGCGGCGGAAATCGGATACGAAACGAATATCGTTCTCACCGCCACTCACGACACGGCAAGCGCGGTTATGGCTGTTCCCGAAACGGGGCATCCTCTTTATATTTCGAGCGGAACGTGGTCGCTCCTTGGCATCGAAAGCCCTGTTGCGATTTCGACGAAAGAGGCTCTCGAAGCGAATTTCACGAACGAGGGCGGATATAATAAATCCACGAGATTCCTTAAAAATATAATGGGGCTCTGGATGATTCAGAACGTCCGCCGCGAACACGAAAAGAAATACAGTTGGGGCGACTATGTCGTTATGTCGAAGGCGGTTAAGGGCTTTGATTCGATTGTAGACGTAAATGATCAGAGATTCCTTGCGCCCGAAAGCATGATTGCCGCAATACAGGAATATTGCAGAGAAACGAATCAGAAAGTTCCCGAAACTCCGGGTGAAATCGCGCTCTGCGTTTACGACAGCCTTGCGGTATGCTATGCGAAAGCCGTAAAGACGATCGAGAGCATAACAGGTTATAAGTTCGAAACTATTCATATCGTCGGTGGCGGTTCGATGAACGGTTACCTCAACGAACTCACCGCAAAACGCACCGGGCTTAAAGTAATGGCGGGTCCCGTCGAGGCGACCGCTATCGGAAATATCATCGCTCAACTTCTTTACGACGGAGAGGTTAAGACGATCGACGAAGCGAAAGAACTCGTCAAAATTTCTTTCGACGTGGAAACAATCGGCTGAAACGAAATAATTACGACTTTCTTCTAATATATTGTATAGAGGTGAGTCGAATTGAAAAAACTAACTGACAGGAAGTTAAACGTCATAACGGCGATCATCCTTACCGTAATCGTATCGGGTGTGATCGCCGTGTGTTTTTTACCGGGCGACGTGGTGGTTATATCGGGCAACGAAAGTTATTCGGCGATTTATCACGGCAACAGAAACGGAAACGTTGTCGCTCTCACGTTCAACGTTTATGAGGGTGCGGACGTCGTCGACGGTATTCTTGGAGTTTTAAAGGAACACAACGCAAAAGCAACGTTTTTTGTCGGCGGTTGCTGGGCGGACGACAATATAGAAACCGTCAACAAAATTATCGAAAGCGGCAACGAGTTGGGTAGTCACGGATATTTTCATCGCGACCACGCAAAACTTTCCGAGGATGAAAACAAAGCGGAAATGGAAACGTTGCACGCTCTGATAAAGCGAACTACAGGTGTGGAAATCAAACTTTTTGCTCCGCCGTCGGGGGCTTTTTCGGTCACGACGTTAAAAGTCGCCGAAAAACTCGGTTACAAAACGATAATGTGGAGCAAAGATACGATCGACTGGCGGGATAAGAGCGCGAAAACCGTTTATTCGCGCGCAACCAAAAACGTTTCAGGCGGGGATATTGTTCTTATGCACCCGAAGAAACACACGCTCGAGGCATTACCGGATATTCTGCTGTATTACGAACAGGCGGGCTTGAGATGCGGAACGGTAACCGAGTGTATTTCGGTCGATATTTAGTCGATATTATTTAAGAAAAACATGATAAATTATAAAAAATACGACAACGGATTAAGATTAATCGTAAACACAATGGACGCGATGATGTCTGTCAGCGCGGGAATACTCGTGGGCGCGGGGAGTTGCCTCGAAGACGAAAAAAACAACGGAATATCTCATTTCATCGAGCATACGACTTTTAAGGGAACGGAAAAACTGAGCGCGTTCGAAATATCGTCCGCATTCGACGATATCGGATCTCAGGTCAACGCTTTCACATCGAAAGAAACGACTTGTTATTACGTTAAAAGCACCACGGCGGAACTCGACAGATCGTTCGAACTTCTCTCGGATATGTTTCTGAATTCCACATATAAAGCCGACGAACTGGGCAAAGAAAAGGGCGTCGTTATCGAGGAAATCAATATGTGCGCCGATACGCCCGAGGAACTTTGTCTCGACGCGCTTTCGGAATCGTATTTTGGCAAACAAGGCTTAGGTCGTACCATATTGGGGCCTGCGGAGAACGTAAAATCTTTCGCGAAGAAGGATATCGCGGCATACAGAAAGCGTTTTTACAACGCCGATAATATCGTTGTATCCTTTGCGGGGAGAATATCGTTCGACGAAGCGACAAAACTTACCGAAAAATATTTCGCGCCGTTCGTTTCTTCTTTAAAATCCGACGATTTATTGTCCGGCGAAACCGAGAACAAACGCGGAAAAATAAGAATTGACAAAGACATCGAACAGATTCATCTCGCGCTTGCGTTCAAAGGCGTCGAGTACGATGCGCCGCTTGCCGACGCGATGTCGGTTGTCAACAACGTTGCCGGTTCGGGAATGAGCAGCAGATTATTTCAGAAGATAAGAGAAGAATTGGGGCTTTGCTATACAATTTATTCCTATCCGAGTTGCTATCTTAAAACGGGAACGTTTGCCGTTTACGCGGGTCTTAACCCCAGAAGCGCGGAACTTGCTTACGAGGAAATAAAACGCGTTCTTACGGATATAAAGAAAAACGGGATAACCGACGACGAATTCAACCGCGGAAAAGCGCAGATGATAAGTTCTTTCGCCTTCGGGCAGGAAAGCACCGCTTCGCAGATGCTTCTTTACGGCAAATATCTTTTGAATACAGGCAAAGTGTTTGATGCGGAAAAGAAACTTGCGGCGGTGGACGCTTTGGATAAAAAAGCGGTTAACGACTTGCTTTTTGAACTTGATTTTTCGTCTTATTCCGTAGCCGTGGTCGGTAAAAATGCGACAAAAGTCGAAGTTTGAAATTGTATGCCAGCCAAGAATAATACAAACCCCGGTCTTGCGGCGTGTTTTCAGACTAATACTTTGTTCCGCAACCACCATATACGGGTGTATTATGTCGTTTGCGCGCCGCGTCTTAGCCTAAAAACGCGCCGCAATACTTGCCTGCAACAAAAACGTCGCCATTTTCGATGATTTCTGTCGAAGGCGACTTTGTTCGTACTTGCTGTACGGGCGAAGGCACATTCGGTATAAAGCGTGAAAATATCGGCGTTTTGGCGGGGTTAGGATTATTCTTGGCTGGCATAATTATTCATCGACCGAAAAAGTGTGATAAAAAACGCTTTTTCGGTTTTTTTAACCGTAAATTCCTATTTTCAGTTGACAAAACGCGCGTAAAGACATTATAATATCGTTGTAAAGTGTGCATGGGCGTTAAAAATGCCTTGTCGCGCAAACGGATCAGTCGGGTAACCGATAATATAAATTTCAGGAGTTTTAAAATGGCATCAAGATACGAAGGTGCAAAAGCCGAGTATGCAAAATACGGAGTCGATACCGACGCCGCAATCAAAAAACTTAAAACCGTTCCGTTGGCAGTTCATTGCTGGCAGGGCGACGACGTTACGGGTTTCGATCACGACGGACCTTTGACCGGAGGAATTCAGACGACGGGTAATTATCCCGGAAAAGCAAGAACGCCCGAACAACTTATGGCGGATATGGACAAGGCAATGTCGCTTTGCCCCGGCACAAAGAAACTCAATCTTCACGCTTGCTACGCGATATTCGAAAAAGGCGAATTCGTGGACAGAGATAAAATCGAACCCAAGCATTTCAAAAAATGGGTTGATTTCGCAAAGGAAAGAGGAATGGGAATCGATTTCAATCCCACGTTTTTCTCCCATCCTATGGTTAAAGACGGACTCACGCTTACGAGTCCCGACGAAGAAGTAAGAAAATTCTGGGTCAACCACGGAAAAGCCTGCATCAGAATTTCCGAATATTTTGCAAAAGAAACGGGTATTCCCTGCGTTATGAATATCTGGATCGGCGACGGTTTCAAAGATGTTCCCGCAGATCGTATGGGACCGAGAATGCGTTATAAACAGTCGATTGAAGAAATTCTTTCCGAGCCGTTCGATAAAAACCTTGTTAAACCCTGCGTAGAATCCAAGGTGTTCGGTATCGGTGTTGAATCTTACACCGCGGGCAGCGCGGAATTCACTCTTAGTTTTGCCGCAATGCACGACGGAGTTCTTCCTCTAATGGATAACGGACATTATCATCCGACCGAACTCGTTTCGGATAAGATTCCGGCGCTTTTGTGCTTCTTCCCGGAAATCGCGCTTCACATCACGAGAGGCGTAAGATGGGATTCCGATCACGTTCTGCTTTTCGACGACGAAACCAGAGAAATGGCGAAGGAAATCGTCAGATGCGACGCTCTTGACAGAGTTTATATGGCTCTCGATTATTTCGACGCGAGCATCAACCGTATTTCGGCTTGGACGGTAGGTATCAGAAGTTGGCAGAAAGCCCTTCTCATGGCAATGGTTACGCCTAATGCGGAACTCAAAGCCCTTCAGGACGAAGCGAACTTCACGAAACTCATGGTTATGCAGGAAGAAATGAAGACCCTTCCGTTCGGCGATATCTGGGCTGAATACTGCAAGGAATGCGGAGTTGCTGCCGACACGTCCTGGTATGATGAAATCATGAAGTACGAAAAGGACGTTCTTTCCAAAAGATAATAAAAACGTTTAAAATCCGCCCCGTCGCGTTTAAAACGCGACGGGGCGGCAAACAATATAAAGGAAGTGAATTATATGATAAAAATAGACGTAATTTCAGGGTTTCTCGGAGCGGGTAAAACCACTTTGATAAAGAAACTTTTTGCGAGCGATCTTAAAAACGAAAAGGTCGTTTTAATCGAAAACGAATTCGGCGAGATCGGCGTAGACGGCGCGTTTTTGAAAGACAGCGGCGTTCAGATCAAAGAAATAAATTCGGGTTGCATATGCTGTTCTCTGGTCGGCGATTTTTCGAAATCGATGAAGGAAATCGTCGAGAAGTTTAATCCTGACCGAATCATAATCGAGCCTTCGGGCGTCGGTAAACTTTCCGATATAATCAAGGCGATCGAAAAAGTTGAGGAGCCGCTTAAAATCAATATCGTTGCGACGGTTGTCGACGGCGGAAAATGCAAAATGTATTTCAAAAACTTCGGCGAGTTTTACGACGACCAGATTAAACAGGCAAATACCGTTATTGTTTCTAAAACGGACAAACTCAGCGAAGAAAAGATTCTTGCGGCGGTCGAACTTATCAAATCGCTCAACCCGCACGCAACGATCGTCACCACGCCCGTTACGGAACTCGAACCCGATAAGTTGCTCGGCATTCTCGAAGGCGACGTAGATAACGTCGATGCGCTTTTGGAATCGCTCAAAGCGGAACAAGACGACGATGACGACGACGATGACGATGACTGCTGTTGCCATCACCATCACGATGACGATGAAGAACACGATCATCATCACCATCACCATCATGATGACGACGAAGACGATGACGATGACGACCATGACCATTGTTGCCATCACCATCATGATGACGACGAAGACGATGACGATGACGACCATGACCATTGTTGCCATCACCATCACGATGACGACGCAGACGATGACGACCATGACCATTGTTGCCATCACCATCACGATGACGATGAAGAACACGATCATCATCACCATCACCACCCCCACGGTCACGACGCCGACGAAGTGTTCACGAGTTGGGGCGAGGAAACGCCGGTTGCGTTCTCGCATAACGAACTCGACGCGATACTTAAAAAACTTTGCGATGAGGATTCCGGTCTCGGCGTGATTTTACGCTCCAAAGGCGTTGTGAAGGCGAAAGATAACGAAAAATGGTATTATTTTGATCTTGTTGCCGGCGAATACGAAATCAGGCTCGGCGAACCCGATTATACGGGTAAGGTTTGCGTTATCGGTTCCAAAATCGACGAAGAAAAAATTGCGGCTTTGTTTTTCGGTAATTAAACGGACAAGCCGGAACGGAGATAAATTATGGCAAGAACATTCCCGGCCGTTATAGTAAAGGGTATTCTGGAGAGCGGAAAGACGACTTTTATCGTCGATTCGCTCAAAAACGGCGATTTCGGCGATATAGGCAGAGTGTTGATTCTTTCCACGGAGGAGGGCGAAGTCGAATATAACCCGGCGGAACTCGCAAAGTTAAACGCTGTTTATTATTCGTTCGGAAACCCCGAAGATTTTACCGTAGAAAAGATAAACGACCTCATAAGAGTAAACAAACCGCACGCGCTTTTTATTGAGGAAAACGCTATGTGGGACTGGAGCGGAATTCAACTTCCGCCTTACGTTATCGTAGAACAGGTTTTCACTATAATCGACGCGACCACGTTTAAGATGTATTTCAATAACATGCGTCAGAAATTTCAGGATATAGTCGGTGCGTCCAACATAGTTATTATGAACAGATGCGAAGAAACTCCCGAAATGGCGGGTTATAAGAGAAGCCTTAAACTCATCAATAAGGACGCGTATTATATAACTCTCGACGCCGACGGTAAGCCCGTAAGTTTCGTCGAAGAACTGCCTTATAAAATATCTGATGAAATGAATATTCCCGATGACGATTTCGGAATTTTCTATATAGACACTTTCGATAATCGTTCGAGATACGAGGATAAAATCGTCGAGTTCAACTGCATGACGGTTACGTCTAAAAATCTGCCCGAGAACACTTTCGTTGCAGGCAGACTTGCGATGACTTGTTGTGCAAACGATATCCAACTTATCGGGCATTTATGCGGTTATAACGCGCCCGTAAAAATCAAAAACAAAGGCTGGGTGCATCTGAGAGCGCGAATTCATTATCTTTCGGATAATGAGGCGGACGAACCACAGATAATTCTCGAGCTTTTAAGAATGAACGAAATTCCGGAAATAGAAAACCCGGTGGTTTCGTTACAGTGAAATAGCGATATTACGTTGCGAAAATTATTATAAATGCTAAAAAGCGGGGGCGGCGAAAACCTTTGGTTTTCGCCGCCCCTTTATGTACCTTAGTTTATTTGCAGCATCCGCCGCCGAATCCGAAGTCCGGACCTCCTTTTCCGCCTTTGCAGCAGCAAAGAAGAAGCAACAGAACGGGAAGTAAGCATCCGCAGCCGCAGATCTTATCTATAATGCCATTCAAACATCCGTTTTTGCACAAGCAAAGAATGAGGATGATGATGAGCATCCAAAGACAACAATTGTCGCCGATTCCCAAACAATTCAACATTGAAATATTTCCTCCTGTGATATTCGTAGCGTTACCGCTATCATTATCAGTATACTTTTTTTCATTCAAAAATGTTACATCGCCTTTCCCGAAAAACTTGCTTTTAAAATTTAAATATATTATAATTTATAATGCGGATACTCAAAAGGGAGACCTATGAGGTCTGACAGATTTTTATTTATTTTTCTAACGGGTATTCTTTTAAGAAACTCGATCGGAGGCAAAAATGGAAGAAAAAAAAGGCTTTTTCACGCCTAAAAACATTGCTGTTTTAGGCATTCTGAGCGCGTTTGTCGTCATTCTGCAGATTTTCGGCAGTTATTTCCGGATCGGAACGGTGCAGTTGTCTTTCGTGCTTGTGCCGATTGTTCTCGGCGCGATTCTGACCGGTGTTTACGGCGGCGCGATTTTAGGTTTTTTGTTCGGCATGATAACCCTTATCATGGGTATCGTCGGTGTTGATCAGTTTACTTTTATACTGTTTTCGGATCATCCCGTTTTAACGATTTTAACTTGTATCGTAAAGGCTACGGCTGCGGGGTGTTTGTCCGGGCTTATATACGGCGTGATTTCGAAAAAAAACAAAACCGCGGCAGTATTTTCGGCGGCAGCGATTGCTCCTGTCGTCAACACGTCGCTTTTCATCGTCGGCGCGCTTTTTATGAGCGACACGTTGAACGCGAACTTTGTTCAGAGCGGTACGTCCGTTATATACTTTTTGATCATCGGTTGCGCGGGGATAAATTTTCTTGTGGAACTCGCGATAAATCTCTTACTTGCACCGGCACTTTACAGAATAATTAAGGTAGTAAAAAAATAATGATTTTTTGCATCGATATAGGAAATTCAAATATAAAATACGCCATTTTCGACGGAGACGAGATGAAGGCATCGTTCAGGGTAACTTCGCAGAGAAATGCCACGAGCGACGAATACGGGGTTATAGTCCGCGATCTGTTGAAGTCGGCGGATATTCCGCGCGAAAAAATCAGCGGAGTTATTATGTCGTCGGTCATTCCGTCGCTTAATTACACCATGGAGCATATGTGCAGGGACTATCTCGGTTTAACGCCGCTCATCGTCGGTCCGGGCGTGAAAACGGGACTTAACGTCAAAGCGGATAATCCGCGCGAAGTCGGGGCTGATATCATTGTCGATTCCGTCAGCGCGATTCATCGTTACGGCAAAGGCACGCCGATAATCTGCATAGATTTCGGCACGGCTACAACCTTCGATATCATAAGCGAAAAAGGCGAACTTATCGGCGTCGTTATTTCACCCGGAATAAAAGCTTCGCTCGATTCTCTCGTCAACAACACTGCAAGTCTCCCGAATATCGAACTCGAAACCCCGCCGTCGATAATAGCGAAAAATACGGTCAACTGCATGCAGGCGGGTATCGTTTACGGCTTTGCGGGGCTGGTTGATAATATCGTCAAAAAAATCAAAGAGGAACTGAATCGTCCCGACGCGAAAGTTATCGCTACAGGCGGCATGGGGTATATAATATATAAGCACGCTTCCTGCATCGATAAGTTTGACAGAATGCTCACGCTGAATGGACTCAGGATAATTTACGAAATGAATTCGAGAGTGAAAAATGACTAAACAAGTTAAGATAGGCAACGTTGTCATCGGCGGTGAAAATCCCGTTGCCATTCAATCTATGGCTAACATAAAAACTTCAAAAATCGACGATGTCGTAAGGCAAATTGCCGAATTGGATGTGTTAGGTTGCGACATTATCAGAGTATCAGTTAAAGATGACGACGACGTGAAGGCGTTGAGTGAAATCAAAAAAAGAATCTCGATTCCGCTTGTCGCCGATATCCATTTTAATTATAAATACGCGCTTAAAGCAATTGACTCCGGAGTGGATAAAATCAGAATCAATCCCGGCAATATCGGCTCCGAAAAAAACGTTGAGGAAGTCGCAAAAGCGTTGATTCATTCCGACGTTGCGGTAAGAGTCGGTTCCAACTCCGGAAGCATAGAAAAAGAGTTTTTGGCAAAGTACGGCAAGAGCGAAGTTTCGCTTGCGGAGAGCGCGCTTAAAAACGTCGCCGCGCTCGAACGGTACGGCGTCGATAAAATAGTCGTTTCCGCAAAGGCGAGTAACGTTCCGCTCACCGTTAAAACTTACGAATACATTCACGAAAAAACCGACTATCCGCTTCACGTCGGCGTAACCGAGGCGGGAACGTATAACTCGGGGATTGTGAAAAGCAGCATTGGCATAGGCAGTTTGCTTCTCAAAGGAATAGGCGACACGATAAGGGTTTCGCTTACCGCCCCGCCTAGAGAAGAAGTTGTTGCCGCGAAGAGAATTCTGCGAAGCGTCGGTCTTGATGAAAACTACGTCGAAGTAATATCGTGTCCGACTTGCGGCAGAACGGAATACGACAGTATTTCGCTTGCCGGGAAAGTGGAAGAACTTACTTCGGGGATAAAAAAACATTTGAAAATAGCCGTTATGGGGTGCGTGGTGAACGGACCCGGCGAAGCGGCGGACTGCGATCTCGGGATCGCGGGAGGAAGCGGATACTGCGCTTTTTTCAAAAACGGCGAGGTTTATAAAAAAGTGCCGTTTGCTAACGCCGAAGAAGAATTTATAAAGGAAATCGAAAAACTTGTCTGACTTTAACAAAGATATTCTGCCGAAAATAAAACAGATAGACGACAACCTCGGCAGATTGAGATTAAAAAAAATAACACTTCGCAAAAGCGGCGCGGCAGAATTCGATTTTATCTGCGACAAGCCCGTGAGCGATTATACGTGTATAAAAATAGAGGATATCCTGAGAGGCTATCTTCCCGAGAATTTCAAAGAATGCAGGGTTAACGTTTCAAAAATCGTTGCCGACCCGGAACTTGTTTCAAACGAGATTATCAGATATCTGAAATCGGAATTTATGTCCGTGGCGAATTGCATCGAACCGTCAAACGTCAGGGCGTTTCCTCCTGCGGACGGGAAATGCGAATACGTTTTAAGCGTGGACGAAGATATTTACGGATATTTTCTTTCTAATAACGTAACCGATAAAATTTCCGCCCATTTATATGAGAATTTTTGTTGTCTTTTCCACGGCGAGGTTATTAACAGCGGAAAGACGAAAGCGAACGCCGATATATTGAAACAGAAGATAAACACTTCGGAATTCGAAACGATAAAATGCAGAACGCTTAAAGTTCTCGACCCGGTTAAACTCTGGGGCGAAGACATCGAAGGCGTCGCGATTTACGCTGCCGACGCGCAGTACGCGCAAGGCATTTGCTGCTTTGCGGGGACGATAACTTCGATCAATCAGAAAGAAACCCAGAAAGGAAAAACTTTTTACATAATCGAACTCGACGACACTACGGGTAAAATTCAGGGCAAGATCTTCATGACCAAAGAAAAGGAAAAGAAGATCGATAAGTTGCAGATAGGAACTCAGATTCTTTGCCGCGGCGATATGAGTATGTTCAACGGCGCGCCGAGTTTCAGAATTTCCGACGTTTCGTTCTGTGTTTTTCCGCAGGATTTCAAACCCGAAGAAAGGGCGAGTAAGTCTGTTCCGGAGTTTTATACGTACGTTACGCCGGAACCGATTGAGGATATGGCTCAGGCGGGACTTTTCGATATCGCGAAGAGCGTTCCGGAATGTCTTATCGGTCAGACGTTCGTGGTCGTCGATATCGAAACCACGGGGCTGTCTTATCTCGGCGGGGATAAGATAACCGAGATAGGCGCGGTGAGAATAGTAGACGGAAAAATCGTCGATAAATTCCAGACGCTTATCAATCCTGAGCGAAGAATAAGCGAAGAAATCACGAAACTTACCGGCATCAGCGAGGATATGGTAAAGGATATGCCCACGTTCGATAAGATAATTCCCGATTTTTTCAAGTATTCCGCGGGGAGCATAATCGTCGGTCACAACCTCGATTTCGATTATAAGTTTATCAAATTTTACGCGAAAGAGCAGGGCTACACGTTCAAAAACGAGGGCATAGATACTTTGCCGTTCGCGAGAGAAGTCGTGCCGCGCCTGAAAAACTACAAGCTCAACACGGTCTGCGATCATTTTTCGATCGAATTTCTGCATCACAGAGCGTTGTCCGACGCTCACGCTACGGCGAAATTGTTTCTCGAACTCGTAAGAATAAAAAAGGAATTGCCGAAATTTATGTAAAAGGCGTTCAAAACGCTTGCTAAAAAAATATAAAAGTGTTAAAATAAACATGCTTAATATGGTTGATTCGATATTGAGAGCGGTTTCTGCCGCTCTCAAATTTTTATATGGAGGGCATATGAAGTTCAAAAGCGTGGAAGAAATCGAAAACGCGGTTCGTAAAATCGCGGACGAAATGAATATCGAAATTATCGAAATCGCTCCGAAGATCAGCAAAAATCCGTCGTTGACGTTTTTCATAGATACGGAAGGCGGAGTTGATCTCGACACGTGCGAAAAGTTCCATAACGCCATCGACGGCGTTTTAGACGAACTGGACCCCTCTTACGGCGAGGCTTACACTCTTAACGTATCGAGTCCGGGAATAGATCGTCCGCTTAAGACCGCGCGCGACTTCGAGAGATGTGTCGGCAAGGACGTGGAGATAAAACTCGCAACGCCGCTGCAGGGTAAAAAATATATCGAAAGCAAACTTGTAGGTTACGATGAGAACAACGTCGTGTTAAACGACGGAAAAGGAGAGAAGGATTATAAACTTCCTCTTACGAAGATAGAAAAAATCAACGAAGCGATTAAATTCGACTGATGTTCGTTAAGGAGATTAACAATGAATAATAAGGAGTTTTTTCTTTCGATCGAAGATCTGGAAAGAGAAAAGGGAATCAAGCAGGATCTTTTGATCGAAACGCTTAAAAACGCGCTCGTTTCGGCTTATAAAAAACATACCGGAACGTCGAGCGACGTTATGATCGATATGAATCCCGAAAAGAAAACCGTCAGATTTTTCGCGGTAAAAACCGTAGTCGAAGAAGTTACGGATCCCGAAAAGGAAATTTCGCTCGAAGAAGCCAGGGAGATCAAGAAGTCCTATAAAATCGGCGACGAAGTGAAAACGGAATTCGTTCCCAAGGAATTCGGAAGAATTGCCGCTCAGACCGCAAAACAGGTCGTATTCCAGAAACTCAGAGAAGCCGAAAGAGATAACACTCTTGCGGAATTCGAGGATAAGGAAAACGAAATCAAGGCTTGCACGATCAGAAGAATCGACGACAAAAATATATACGTTGAAATCGGCGCGGGCGAGATCGAAGCGGTTATGCTTCCGCAGGATCAGGTTCCCGGCGAGAAATATAACGTCAACGACAAGTTGATGGTTTACGTCAAGAAAGTCAGAAGTATGGGCAAAAACGCTCAGATTCTCGTTTCGAGAACTTCGCCCGGACTTGTGCGCAAACTTTTCGAGAACGTCGTTCCGGAAATCGCGCAGGGTATCGTCACGGTTAAATCTATTGCGAGAGAAGCGGGGCAAAGAACTAAGATTGCCATTTTCAGCAACGATCCCAACGTAGACGCCGTGGGCGCATGCGTGGGCAATAAGGGAATGAGAGTCAACGAAGTCGTAAGAGAACTCGGCGGCGAAAAAATCGACATAATTCCTTGGAGCGAAGACCCGCTCGAATTCATCGCGAAGGCTCTTTCTCCCGCAAAGGTTCTCAAAGTCAGCGCAATCGAAGGCGAAAAGATAGCGAGAGTTGTCGTTCCCGACGATAAACTTTCCCTTGCGATAGGCAAAGACGGACAGAACGCTCGTCTTGCGGCAAGGCTCACCGGCTGGAAAGTCGACGTCAAGAGCGAGAGTAAGGCGAAACTCGAAGAGGAGACCGAAGTTGCCGAAGAAGACGTTCAGGAAGAGGATTTTTCCGATAACGAATAAGTGAAATAACGAATTAGAAAATCGTTCGTATATTAAACCGTATTTTGGAGAATTTATGACCGGGAAATATGTTCCGATTAGAACTTGTATCGCTTGCAGAAACGAGTTTGAAAAAAATGAACTGCTCAGAATCGTCAGGACGAAGGACGGGGAGTTTCTTGTTGACAAAACGGGTAAATCCGACGGACGCGGCGCGTATATTTGCCGCTCGCCCGAATGCGCTAAGAAACTTTTCAAAGCAAAATTGCTTGACAGGATTTTTAAAACCGGCGTCCCCGCGACGATTTACGAAAAGATAGAGGAGGAACTTCTTGGACAGACTAAGTAAGCCTTACTCATATATCGGTTTTGCGATAAAAGCAGGAAAGTTGAGAACGGGTATAAACGCCGTCTCGACTTTGAATAAGGGCGTTTATCTGATAATACTTTGTTCCGCAGGCGAGAAAAACGCAAGAAAAGAGGCGGAAAAACTCTCGAGAAAACACGGCGTGCCGCTGATCGAGTCCGAAAAGGTAACACTCGAGGAGATTACCGGTAAGGAAAACTGCAAGGTTGCCGCGGTTACGGATGAAAATCTGGCAAAAGCAATAATGGCGAACCTCGGAGAGGATTTCAAGGTTCTGAACGGAGGTCATAAGGATTGATATGGAAGAAAAAAGAGAAGATTTATTAAAAAACTTAAAGAAAATCAACGCTATTTACGGCGAACTGGATGATTTGAGAGCAAAAGTCAAAGAGGCTAAGTCGTCGGTTTACGCGATAAACAAAAAGATTTCCGCCAAGGAAAAATCCTTAAGAGCAGAGCGCGAAGCCGCATTGAAAGCCGAACGCGAAGAGTTGACCACCGTCGAATCGTCAGTTGCGGAAGCCGAAACTCCTCATGCGACAGAAGTTCCGTCCGAAACCGAGGTTAAAGAAGTTAAGCCGGCAAACGAACAGGCTAAGGCAGCCGAAAAGGAAAATAAAGAAACCGTAACGGCGGCGAAGATAACTTCAAAGAAATCGGCGAAAGAATCCGCAAAGGAAGATGCTCAGAGAACCGCTTCCGATGCAGACGTAAAGTCCGGAGCGGAGAAAAAAGCCGACGCCGCCGCAAAGAGCGAAATCGAAAATGCCACCGAAACAAAGGTTGAAAAACCGGCGGCAACCGAGGAAAAATCGGCGGCAACCGAGGAAAAACCTGCGGAGAAGCCTGCGGAAAAAGTTGAAGAGAAGTCTGCCGTAAAACCCGTTATGGACGAAAAAGCCATAAAGGAAGCGAGAAAGAAGGCCTTGGAAGAGGCTCAGGCAAGAGCACTTGCCGAAGCGAGAGCGAAAATTCTCGAGCAGAAGAAAAAAGAAGCCATCGCAAGGGGCGAAGACCCGTCTTTGGTCAAACTCGCAAGCGAAAAACCGAGAGTTTACGAGCCGCCGAAGAGAGAGCGTCCGCTTAAACGCGAGTACGTTCCGCAGGACGGAAGAAGACCCGGCGGCGCAAATCCGAGAACGCCTTCCGACAGACCTTTCGGTCAGAGATCGCCAATGCAAAAGCCCGGCGGTTTCGGCGGGGCGAAAAAAGCGGTCGAAATCTCTTACGTTCCGAAGGATACCGGCAAAAGTTTCGGCAATAAAAAGAAGTCGTCCGAGAAGAGTTACGACGATAAAAAGGGCATCAATAAAAAATCGCTCGCAAAAGGTCAGGTCAGCATAGACGATTTCGACGAAAACAAGAGCGGTTACAGAAAGGCGCGTAATAAAAAAGATAAAAAGGCCGAAGAGCAGACGCAGACCATTAAAATCGAAAAAGCCGTTATCAATAAGGAAATTATTCCCATAAAGGAATTATCCGAAAAACTCGGCATTTCCGCAATAGAAATAACAAAAAAACTCTTCAAAGAAGGTATCATGAAGACTATAAACGACTCGGTTGATTACGACACCGCGGGCGTTATAGCCGCAGACCTCGGAATCGAACTCGAACTTAAAATGGACAAGACAGCCGAAGAAGTTCTTTCCGAAACCTTCGATACGGCTGACGACGCGGCAAATCTCGTCAAGAGACCCCCCGTCGTTACCGTTATGGGTCACGTCGACCACGGTAAAACCTCGCTTCTCGATCGTATCAGAAGTGCGAACGTTACGGCGTCCGAAGCGGGCGGAATCACGCAGCATATCGGCGCGTACACCGTCAGCGTAAACGGCGAAAAGATAACTTTCCTCGATACGCCCGGTCACGCCGCGTTCACTGCAATGAGAGCGCGCGGCGCGCAGATAACCGATATTGCGGTTCTCGTGGTTGCCGCAGACGACGGCATCATGCCGCAGACAATCGAAGCGATTCACCACGCTCAGGCGGCAGGCGTTTCGATAATCGTTGCGGCGAACAAAATCGATAAACCTCAGGCTAATATAGAAAGAGTAAAACAGCAACTTGCCGATCAGTCCGTTCTTATCGAAGAATGGGGCGGCGACGTGGCGTTTGTTCCCGTTTCGGCAAAGACGGGCGAAGGCGTCGACGACCTTCTCGAAACCATTCTTCTTACGGCAGACGTCAAAGAACTTAAGGCGAACCCGAACAGAATGGCTAAGGGCACGATTATCGAAGCGAAACTCGATAAGGGCAAAGGACCTGTCGCGACCGTTCTTATCCAGAACGGAACGCTTCACACGGGAGATAATCTCGTTGCGGGTACGATTACCGGCAGAGTGAGAGCAATGATCGACGACAAGGGAAGAAACGTTAAAGAAGCGGGTCCGTCCATGGCAGTTTCGATTCTCGGCTTGGAGGAAGTTCCGAACGCAGGCGATTCTATTTACGCCGTAGAACAGGATAAACTCTCCAAACTCGTCGCTCAGGAAAGAAGAAACAAAGAGAGAGAAGAGATGATAAAACAATCTCAGAAGATCACTCTCGACGATTTGTTCTCCAAGATCAGCGACGGCAACCTTAAAGCATTGAATATTCTTATCAAAGCGGACGTTCAGGGTTCTGTTGAAGCGGTTAAGCAATCTCTTCTCGAACTTTCCGACGAAGAGGTTAAAGTTAACGTAATTCACGCCGCGGTCGGCGCAATCAACGAAACGGACGTCATGCTCGCGGATTCTTCCAACGCTATAATTATCGGATTCAACGTCCGTCCCGATTCCAATGCCAAAACTTTGGCAGAGAGAAGCAAGGTCGATATCAGGCTCTACAGAATTATTTACGAGGCCATCGACGATGTAAAGAATGCAATGAAAGGTCTTATCGCGCCGAAAACTCAGGAAATTTATATGGGTAAAGCGGAAGTCCGTCAGACATTCAAAATTACGGGCGTCGGCATGGTTGCCGGTTGCTATGTAACCGAGGGCAAGATCATCAGACATGGAAAACTTCGTATTTACAGAAACGACGTTATGATCTGCGAAGGAAACGTAAACCAACTCAAACGTTTCAAAGACGACGTGAAAGAGGTTTCTCAGGGCTTCGAATGCGGTATTTCTATCGAGAATTTCAACGATATTCAAATCGGCGATTTTATCGAGAGTTATCTCATAGAAATCAAACCCGTCGTATAAAATAATCGAATTTGCCGACATTGAACATGTCGGCATTTTTTGAAGAGAGGTATCATGAAAGAAAAAAGAGAAAAGAGGTTGAACAGCGAATTTCAGAAAGAAATTTACTCGATCTTGAAAAATAAGATAAAAAACCCGGCTATATCCGAGATGTTCAGCATTTCGGAAGTAGACGTTACGAACGATTTAAAGCATGCAAAAGTATTCGTTTCGGTTTTTTCGACCGATAAGGCAAAGGCTCAGGTGACGTTTGAGGCGATTTGCGCGTCCGCAAAAGCGGTAAGGACGGAACTGAGCAAAACGATGCATATACGAACAGTGCCGGAACTTCATTTCGTCACGGACAACTCGACGGACTACGGCAATAAAATCGATAATATTCTCAGCACGCTCACTTATGTGACGTCTCCGGACGACGAATCGGAAACCGATAACGGCGAGATTAAGGATAACTGAAATGACGCTTAAAGAAATTGCTACAGAGTTAAAAAAATTCAACAGCGTGCTTATTTTTTCGCATGCGAGACCGGACGGCGACACGCTCGGCTCGGCGATGGCGTTGAAAACCGCGCTGAATAATCTCGGAATTGAAGCGGATGTCGTGTGCGCGTCGGATATCCCCGAAAAATACGATATTTTTCCCGCTTTCAAAACAATAAAAAAACCGTCTGAAATTCAAAAAAAATATGCCGCGCACGTTTCCGTCGATATTTCGGTGGAAAGTATGTTCGGCGACAGTTATAATCTTTACACGAAAAATGCGAACCTTTTCAATATAGATCACCACGTTTCAAATTCGCGTTATGCGAAGTATAATTTTGTCAGGGATAATGCGGCTTGCTGTGAAATTATCTATGAGTTTATGCAATGCCTTGGCGCGGAAATTACGAGCGAAATAGCCGATTATCTCATTCTCGGAATAATCACAGACACGGGCAACTTCATGCATAGCAACGTGACCGAGAATACTTTTTTTGTCGCGTCGAAACTCGTTGCTGCGGGCGCGAGAATTCACGACATTACATACCGGATGTTCAAGGACCAGACCAAGGCGAGAGCATTGCTTTTTGCAAGGGTAATTTCCAAAATGAGATTTTTCCTCGACGATAAACTTGCGATTATTTCCGTTCTTGCGGACGATTTTGAACAGACAGGCGCGAAACAGGAAGTGACGGAAGGTTTTATCGATTTTCCGCTTTCGATACGTGGCGTTGAGGTCGCCGTTTCTATCATGGAGTCGAAAAAGAACTGTTATAAGGTAAGTTTCAGAAGTAAAGGGAAGGTTAACGTCAACGAAGTCGCTTCCGTTTTCGGCGGTGGAGGACATATTCTTGCAAGCGGCTGCATGATCTGCGGGTTTTACGAGGATGTGAAGGACAAAATCATCAAAGCCGTTTCCGACGCCCTTTGATTAAATACTGGTTACCGAAAAAATGAACGGATTTTTGAATATTTATAAACCTAAAGGCGTAAGTTCCGCCAAGGTTCTCAATTCGCTGAAAAAGTCTTTGAAAGGCGTAACTATAGGGCATATGGGAACGCTCGACCCGCTCGCGAGCGGCGTTCTGCCTGTCGCGCTCGGAAAATCGACCAGATTATTCGATTATTTGCTCGACAAGGATAAAACTTACGTCGCGACTTTTGCGTTCGGTTACGAAACGGACACGCTCGACCTCGAAGGAAAAGTTGTCAGAACTAACGATTATATTCCTTCGGAAGCCGAGTTGACGGAAAAATCTGCCGCGCTTATCGGCGATATAATGCAGGTTCCTCCCGTCTTTTCGGCTAAATGCGTCAACGGTAAGAGAAGTTATCAACTTGCGCGCAGGGGCGAGGAATTCGAATTACCTCCCAAAATGGTGACGATTAATTCAATAAAACTAATCGATAAAGTCTCCGACGGCGAATACCGATTCGAAATATCGTGTAAAGGCGGAACGTATATCAGGTCGATTGTGAGAGACCTTGCCGCTTTGTGTGGCACGGTCGGTACGATGACCGATCTTGTCAGAACAAAATCGGGCGTTTTTGAAATTGAAAGCAGCGTTAAAGTTGAAGATTTTATTGCGGCGGACAGCAAAAAAGATTACCTGATTGCTCCCGAAACAGTTGTTTTTTATCCCGAAATTCATCTTAACGAAAGAGAAAGCGTAAGGTTATATAACGGTCTTTATGACGTTTTTCCCTATCCCGACGGCTTGTACAAAATTTTTGCTCCCGACGGATTTTACGGGATAGGCGAAGTGACAGGCGGAAAAATTAAGACGAAAGCATATATCAGAGATTGAAATGAAGATTGTAAATTACGGTGAAAATGATTCCGAAAAAGTAGTTTTGCTTCTCGGTTATTTTGATTGTATTCATGTCGGACATCAGGAATTAATCAATAAAGCGAGGAATCTGAAAGACGTAAAAGGTTGCAAAATTGCTTTATTTACCTTTAAAAATGACGATTTTTCCAAAGATGGCGCATTGCTTTTGTTCGATGAAAGAATTGCAAAAGCCGAAAGACTCGGCGTCGACGAAGTCATCGTCGCAGATTTTAACGAGGAGTTTAAAAATACGTCTTGCGAGGATTTCATCGACAAACTCTACAGGACTCTTAACGTCTCGGCTGTTATTTGCGGCTTCGATTATAAATTCGGGAAAAACGCCTGCGGTAGCGCGCAAACGCTCGCCGGCATATGCGAGAGAAGAAATACGCCGTGTTACATTATCCCGAAAACGGAATCGAACGGAGAAAAAATATCTTCCACGCTGATAAAATCCTTGTTAAAACAAGGAAAAATCAATGAAGCGAACAAACTCCTGGGTGAGGAATATTCTCTCACAGGGCAGGTCGTTCACGGTCGGGAAGTCGGCAGAACCATAGGTTTCCCCACGGCGAACGTCAATGTTCCGGAAAATAAATTTCGCATAAAAAACGGCGTTTATAAAACGCGCGTTCTTATCGACGGAAAAGCCTACGACGCGATAACCAATTACGGCGCGCGCCCGACTTTTAATCTCGGCGAAGTGCTTACGGAATCGTTTGTAAAAGGTTTCGACGGTGATTTGTACGGAAAAGTAATAACCGTGATTTTTATAGATTTTATCAGAGATATTAAAAAGTTTTATGATACAGAAAAATTGAAAGAACAACTTGAAAAGGACAAAAAATATGATTAAATTCGGACCGAGCGGAAACAGCGAGAGTTTCCTTCAGCAAAAAGATAAGTCCACCGAGAACGCGGCGAAATGGTGTCGCGGGATGGGGCTGGATTGTTACGAATATTCGTTCGGAAGAGGTGTTAACTTAAGCGAAGAAAAAGCGGTAAGCATAGGCAACGCATTTAAAAACGAAGGTCTTGAACTCAGCGTTCACGCACCGTATTTCATCAATCTTGCCACGCCCGAAGAGGAAAAGGCAATTAATTCATATAATTACATATTGTCGAGCGCGAAGATGATGAAACTGATGCAGGGCAGAAGAATTGTCTTTCATCCCGCCGCGCAGGGAAAGGCGACGCGCGAAGAAGCCGTAAGCAAAACTCTCGACAGGATAAAAATTCTTCGCGACCTCATTTATGAAAATGCTTTGGACGATATGATTTTTTGTCCCGAAACGATGGGAAAATCGGCGCAGATAGGAACTATCGAGGAGATAGCGGCTTTCTGTAAGGTTGACAAATGTTTCATTCCTACAATCGATTTCGGTCACGTCAACGCGAGAGAGCAGGGCAGCCTTAAAACGGCGGACGATTTCAAATCGCGGCTCGAATATCTTATCGGCGAACTCGGAGTGGAGAAAATGAAACATTTCCACGTTCATTTTTCAAAAATACAGTATTCGGTGAAAGGCGAAATAAGACACCTGACCTTTGAAGATACTCAGTACGGTCCGGAATTTGAGCCGCTTGCTGTAGCGTTAAAAGAACTTGATCTCGAGCCGATCGTTATATGCGAATCCGCGGGAACGCAGGCGGAAGACGCTCTTACAATGAAAAAGATTTATTTCGGCGAATAACGCAAAATCCCTTGCGAAATGTGAACGAATGTTAACGAATATGAAGAAAAATCTATGAAAATTCACGGATTTTTCTTTTTTAATATGCAAGTATTTTATTGACATTTTTTTAAAATAGAACTAAAATTCTATTACTTGAGTATCATAGAGGTAGTATGTTAAAAAAGTTAGTGAAGTGTTTACGGGAATACAAGTCCGTAACAATACTCACCATGTTGTGTATGGTGGTCGAAGCGGCGATGGAGGTTCTGATACCTCTTCTTATTTTCCGTTTCGGAAAGTGCGTTCAGCCGACCGGCGGAGGCAGTCCGGATACAAAAGGAATGATTCTGAACGGTTGTCTTATGATCGGCGCGGCGATTATTTCCCTTGTCGCGGGGATGTTCGGCGGAAAACTCTGCGCGAAGGCGTCTGCGGGATTTGCAAAAAACCTTCGTCGCGATATGTTCGAAAACATTCAGAGTTTTTCGTTTTCGAATATAGATAAATTCAGTCCGTCGTCATTGGTTACCCGTCTTACCACGGATATAACCAACGTTCAGATGTCCTTCATGATGCTGATCAGAACGGCTATAAGAAGTCCGCTTATGCTCATTTTCTCGATAGTCATGAGTTTCAGCATTCATCCTTATCTTCCCACGATTTTCTTCGTGACGGTGCCGTTCCTCGGAATCGGTCTTTTAATCATCATAAAAAAGGCGTTGCCGATTTTTAAAAAGTTATTCACCAAATACGACGCGATGAACGAGTCGGTTCAGGAAAATATCGGCGGAATGCGCGTCGTTAAGGCGTACGTCAGAGAAGATTACGAATCAAAAAAATTCGCCGGAGTCTCCAACGAATTGTGCAGAGAATTCACTAAGGCGGAAAAAATTCTTGCTTTCAACTCTCCGCTTATGCAGGTTTGTCTGCAAGGCGCATTGCTCGCGCTCGGTTTTTTCGGTTCGAAAATAATCCTGTTTACGACCGGAACAACGCTCGACGCGTTCGGTTTGCAGAGTCTTACGACTTATTCGTTGCAGATTCTTATGTCGCTGATGATGATCTCTATGATTTTCGTCATGATCGTAATGTCGCTCGAGTCCGCCCGCAGAATAGTGGAAGTTCTCGACGAAAAAAGCACGATTACGAATCCTTCCGACCCCGTTATGCAGGTTAAGAACGGCGATATTACTTTCGAGAACGTAAGTTTCAAATATTCCGCGGAAGCAAAAAAATTTGCGCTTGAAAATATCAACCTTGATATAAAATCGGGGCAGACTATAGGTATCATAGGCGGCACCGGCTCGTCCAAAACAACGCTCGTCAACCTTATTTCTCGTTTGTACGACGTTACGGAAGGTTCGGTTAAGGTCGGAGATATCGACGTAAGAAAATACGACACGGACGTACTACGAAAAAGCGTAGCGGTTGTGTTGCAGAAAAATATGCTTTTCAGCGGAACTATTAAGGAAAATATCCGCTGGGGAAAAGAGGACGCGACCGACGAAGAGATTATCGCCGCATGCAAACTCGCTCAGGCGGATGAATTCATAACGCAGTTTCCTAACGGATACGATACGGTTATCGATCAGGGCGGCGCGAACGTCTCCGGAGGACAAAAACAACGTCTTTGCATCGCGCGCGCTATAATTTCAAGCCCGAAAGTGCTTATTCTCGACGATTCGACCAGCGCAGTCGATATGAAGACGGACGCGCTTCTTCGCGCCGCGTTCAAAAAATTCATTCCCGAAACCACGAAGATTATCATCGCTCAGAGAATCGCTTCCGTTATGGAAGCCGATCAGATTGTCGTTATGGAAAACGGAAAGATCAACGCGATCGGAACGCACGAGCAACTTATCGGAACGAACGAAATTTACAGAGAAGTTTATTATTCTCAGAATAAAAACAGCGAAAGCGAAGGAGGCGAGCAGAATGTCTAAAACGGCAGCAATGAGCGGGAAAAAACCGCCGATGCGCGGTATGGGCGGCAAAGCCGATTTCGGTGCGCTCAAAAGAGTGATAGGCTTGCTTTTCAAAAATTATAAAGGCTTGCTTTTCGCTGTCGGTATCTGCCTTGTGGTAAGCGCGATATCCGGTTCGATTGCGGGCGTGTTCCTCCAGAATTTGTACAAACAATTCGATATATTTCTTAAAGGCGGCTCGGCAGACGAAGCCTGGAGAAACGTAATCGTAATTCTTTCGACGATGCTCGGAATTTACGCGTTCGGCTGGATATCGAGTTTGTTGCTCGGTCAGTTCGGGGCGGTTCTCACTCAGAGATTCCTCAGAGATATGCGTAACGATATGTTCGACAAGATGGAAAAATTGCCGATCAAATATTTCGACCGCAACGCTCACGGCGATATAATGAGTATCTACACGAACGATATCGACGCCATCCGCCAACTCGTATCCCAGTCCTTACCGCAACTTTGCATGACGACGATAACGCTCGTCACGCTCACGTTCGTAATGCTTTATTACAGCATAATTCTTTGGGCGATAGTTGTGGTCGGTGTTATCGCGATTCTTTTCATAACGAAGAAAATCGGCGGAAAAAGCGCGAAATACTTCATGGCGCAACAGCGTTCCGTGGGTAAAGTCGAAGGTTATATCGAAGAGATGATGAACGGACAAAAAGTCGTTAAAGTTTTCTGTCACGAAGAGAAGACGCTTAAAGGCTTCGATAATCTTAACGACGAACTTTTCGACGTTTCGGATAAGGCTAACGGCTTTTCGAATATGCTTATGCCGATCATTCACAATATCGGTAACATAATGTACGTCGTCATCGCATTTATCGGTTGCGGAATTTACATTATGTCAAACGGACAGGGCATTAATATAGGATTCGAAGGGCTTATAAAAACGGGGAGTTTTGTCGAAACTCTTACCATTCCCGTCGTCGTTGCATTCCTCGGAATGGCTCGTCAGTTCGCGAACCAGATGGGGCAAATATCCAACCAGATCAACTCGGTGATAATGGCTATGGCAGGCGCGGCGAGAGTGTTCGAACTCATCGATCAGAAACCCGAAGAAGATAATGGCTACGTAACGCTCGTGAACGTCGAAAAAGACGAAAACGGCGAACTGTGCGAATCCGATAAAAGAACGGGTATGTGGGCGTGGAAACACCCGCACAGCGCGGATTCCACAATTACGTACACGCCGCTTAAAGGCGCGATCGTTATGGACGACGTCGATTTCGGTTACGACGAAAACAAAATCGTTCTTCACAACATTTCGCTTTATGCAGAGCCGGGGCATAAAATCGCCTTCGTAGGCGCAACCGGCGCAGGTAAAACGACGATAACGAACCTCATCAACAGATTTTACGATATCGCCGACGGAAAGATTCGCTATGACGGAATCAATATTAACAAAATCAAGAAAGGCGATTTAAGACGCTCGCTCGGAATAGTTTTGCAGGATACAAACTTGTTTACGGGAACGGTTATGGATAATATTCGTTACGGAAAACTCGACGCAACCGACGAGGAGTGTATTGCCGCCGCGAAACTTGCCGGCGCGGACGATTTCATAACCCGCTTGCCGAAAGGTTATGACACGGAACTTTCGGGTAACGGCTCGAATCTTTCGCAAGGGCAGAGACAACTTATTTCCATTGCGAGAGCCGCCGTCGCCGATCCGCCGGTAATGATTCTCGACGAGGCCACGTCGTCTATCGATACGAGAACGGAAGCGATCGTTCAGCGCGGAATGGATAAACTTATGGAAGGCAGAACGGTTTTCGTTATCGCTCACAGACTTTCCACGGTTATGAATTCCGACGTTATAATGGTTCTCGATCACGGCAGAATAATCGAACGTGGAAGTCACGAAAAACTAATCGCCGAAAAAGGCACTTATTATCAACTTTATACGGGCGCGTTCGAACTCGAATAAAACAAAATCCTAAGGAGTGGTGAAATATATGAAAGACGCAATCGAAACATTGCTTACGAGAAGAAGTATAAAAAAGTATAACGGCAAGCCGATTCCGGAGGACGTGCTTAATAAAATTCTCGAGGTCGGAACGTACGCGCCGACGGCAAAGAATATGCAGAAACCGATAATTATCGTCATTCAGGATAAGAAAGTGCGCGCGGAAATCGCTGAAGAAAACGCGAAAATAATGGGTATGGAAGATTTCGACCCGTTTTACGGCGCGCCCGTCGTTCTGCTTGTCGCGGCGGAGAATTGCCCCACGGCGGTTTACGACGGCAGTTGCGTTATCGATAATATGCTTAACGCGGCTTGGGCTTTGGGCGTAGGTTCGTGCTGGATTCACCGCGCGAAAGAGGAACTTGAAAGCGATTTCGGAAAAAATCTTTTAAAATCGCTCGGTATTTCCGGCGACTATGTCGGAATCGGTCACGTCGCTCTGGGGTACTTCGACGGAGAACCGCCGGTTGCCAAACCGAGAAAAGAAAACTATATTTACAGAATTTAAAACGACGTATAAAAATTACGCGGGCGGCTTTTCTTTTGAAAAGCCGCCCGCGTTTTAAGTTTTAATTATTTCAGTGGGTTTTTATCAATACATTCCGCCCATTCCGCCTGCGCCGCCCTGAGGCATCGGCTGAACGGGTTCGGGAATATCGGTTACGATACTTTCCGTCGTGAGAAGGGTAGAGGCAATAGACGCCGCGTTCTGAAGAGCGGATCTCGTAACTTTCGTCGGGTCGATGATTCCCGCTTCAACCATGTCGACGTAGGTGTTCTTATAAGCGTCGAAGCCATAGTTAGGATTCTTGGTACGGGTGATATTGTTGAGAATAACCGAACCGTCGAGTCCTGCGTTTTTAGCAATCTGTCTGATAGGCGCTTCAACGGCTCTGAGGATGATTTCCGCGCCCGTTTTCTCGTCGCCGGAGAGTTTCTTGACGAGCGACTTCAAAGCGGGGATAGCGGTGAGAAGAGCGGTTCCGCCGCCCGGAACGATACCTTCTTCAACGGCGGCTCTCGTCGCTGCCAGAGCGTCCTCGATGCGGAGTTTCTTTTCTTTCATTTCCACTTCGGTCGCCGCGCCCACGTTGATTACGGCTACGCCGCCGGCAAGTTTTGCAAGTCTTTCCTGCAATTTTTCTCTGTCGTAATCGGAAGTCGTTTCGGCAATCTGAGCCTTAATGGACTGAATTCTTGCCTTGATTTCATCCCTGTCGCCCGCGCCGTCGATAATAACGGTGTTGTCCTTATCGACCTTGATTTGTCCGGCTCTGCCGAGCATATCGGGCGTAACGTCCTTGAATTCGAGTCCGAGTTCGGAAGAAATAACTTTGCCGCCCGTAAGGATTGCGATATCTTCGAGCATAGCCTTTCTTCTGTCGCCGAATCCGGGAGCCTTAACCGCAACGCAGTTGAACACGCCTTTGAGTTTGTTTACGACGAGAGCGGCAAGCGCGTCGCCTTCAACGTCCTCGGCGATGATCATAAGTTTCTGACCTTGCTGAGCAATCGGTTCGATAACGGGGAGAATTTCCTGTATCGAAGAAATTTTCTTGTCGGTTATAAGAATAAGAGGATTGTCGTAAACGGCGACCATTTTATCGGTATCCGTAACCATATAAGCGGAGGCGTAACCTCTGTCGAAACTCATACCGTCAACGGTCGTGAGTTCGGTCTTCATCGTTTTGCTTTCCTGAATGGTGATAACGCCGTCTTTTCCCACTTTTTCCATTGCTTCGGAAATAAGTTCGCCCACGGCTTCGTCGCCCGCCGAAATGGAAGCGACCTGAGCGATAGAGTTCCTGGATTCAACGGGTTTGCTTATCGCTTTAAGTTCATCGACGACAACGTCTACGGCTTTGGAAATACCTTTTTTCAGAACGATCGGGTTTGCGCCTGCGGCAAGGTTTTTAAGTCCTTCGCCTATCATTGCCTGAGCGAGTACGACTGCAGTTGTCGTTCCGTCGCCGGCAACGTCGTTGGTCTTTGTCGAAACTTCTTTGACGAGTTGCGCGCCCATGTTTTCAAACGGGTCTTTCAATTCGATTTCTTTCGCAATTGTAACGCCGTCGTTCGTGATGAGCGGAGCGCCGTATTTTTTATCGAGAACTACGTTTCTGCCCTTGGGACCGAGCGTGATTTTTACAGTATCCGCAAGCGTATTAACGCCTGCCTCGAGTGCTTTTCTTGCTTCTTCGCCGTATTTTATCTGTTTAGCCATAATTTTTTGCCTCCTTATTTAACCGACTATCGCCAGAACGTCCGACTGACGGATTAACGTAACTTCTTCGCCGTCGAGTTTAACGACTATCGCCGCGCCGACAGGGTAAAGAACCACGTCGCCGGCTTTAACTTCCATTTCGACGGGAGTTCCGAACGTCGTCGCGCCTTTTCCAACGGCTACCGCTTTTGCCGTTACGTATTTATCTGCGGACGCAGAGGGGAGAATGAACCCGCTCTTCGTCGTTTCCGCTTTTTCTTTGGTATCGACTACTATATAGTCGGATAATGGTTTTATTTTCATATTATACCTCCGCATATTTTATCGTCTATTTAGCACTCGCAATCTCAGAGTGCTAATATAATTATAGCCCAAGTTTTTTATTTGTCAATAGTTTAGTGTCGAAATTTACAAAATTTTTTATCATTTTTATTTTTTTATCGGCTTGCGTTTAATTTTATTGCAAGATTCGTCGCGATATGTTAAAATAAACGTGCGAACGGAGGAAAACTGTATGGATAAATGGGATAAAAGGTTTATAGAACTTGCGGAACTCGTTGCGAGTTGGTCGAGTTGTTATCAGGAGAACAGGCAGGTAGGCGCGGTTATTGTGAAAGATAAACGCATTATGACCACGGGATATAACGGCGCGCCGAGCGGTATCGAGAGTTGCAAAACAAAAGGCAAATGCCTGAGAAGAGAACTTGACGTTCCCAGCGGAACAAAACTCGAACTTTGCTATGCCGTTCACGCAGAGCAGAACGCGATAGCGCAGGCGGCGAAACTCGGAATCTCTGTTGAAGGCGGAACGCTTTACTGCACCCATCAGCCGTGCGTTATTTGTTGCAAAATGATAATAAACGCCGGTATCAGACGCGTTGTTTATAAATACGGTTATCCGGACGAGTTTTCGCTTAAACTCTTTGAGGAAGCCGGCATAATTATCGAACAAATCGATTAAAAGGAGATTTAAATAATGAATAACAATCCTATCGTGACTTTTGAAATGAAGGACGGCGACGTTTTTTACGTCGAACTGTACCCGGACGTTGCTCCGAACACCGTAAACAATTTCATTTCGCTCGTAAAAAAAGGGTTTTACAACGGGCTTTGCTTTCATCGCGTTATCGAAGGTTTTATGATTCAGGGCGGCGACCCCAAGGGTAACGGTACCGGCGGACCGGGATATACGATAAGGGGCGAGTTTTCCAAAAACGGTTTTAAAAACGACCTTAAACACAAGAGAGGCGTTATTTCAATGGCTCGTTCGATGCTGCCGAACAGCGCGGGTTCGCAATTTTTCATTATGCATGCCGACGCCCCTCATCTCGACGGACAATACGCCGCATTCGGGCAGGTTATCGACGGAATGGACGTTATCGATAAAATCGCGGAAGTCAACGTCGATTATAACGATAAGCCTTTGCGCGACCAGGTAATAAAAACCGTAACGGTCGACACGAACGGCGTGGAATACGACGAGCCGGAACATTATTGATTGTCAGGGATTCGTCGAATCGACTCGCGTAAAGCGGTTCGCAACTTAATAGTTGTAGCGAAATTATCTTCCGGAGAATATTATACTTCGGGGGATTTTTTATGTTTTCCGATTTTCACAGCGACGTTCTGACCGCCTGCGGCGGCGACCTTACGGCGACGTATTATGACAATAATATTATTACGGCGGTTTTCAGGGGGAAGAGGAGCTTTTCGGAAGCGTATGAAATATCGAAAAAAGCAAGATTGCTTGCATACGAGGATGCCGGTTATCCCGATCTTGACGTCGACAAATTGATTATTTCCTCGCCGTTATACGTCGGGCTTACCTGGAACGGCGAAAACAGATTTGGGTATGGTTGCGACTTTGCGGAGGGGTTGAAAGAAGAGGGAAAAGCGTTTATCAAACGTCTTAACGCCGGCGGCATTGCGGTGGATTGCGCGCATATTTCAAAGGGCGGTTTTAAAGACATAATCGAACTTGCCGATATTGTGGTCGATTCCCACACATGTTTTTCAGCCGTTCACAAACATAAAAGAAACCTCGACGATTGGCAACTGAAAGAACTTGTTTCAAGGGGCGGGCTTGTCGGAGTAACCTGTTGCGGGTATTTTATGACAGACGGAAAACATTGCAAAATTTCCGAATTTATAAGGCAAATCGATTATTTTGTTCAAAAGTTCGGCGCGGATAATCTTGCCGTAGGAACGGATTTTTACGGCTGCGATTTCACGGTCGAAAACATTCTCGGATACGAAGAACTGTACGGAAAAACGGCGGTCGAACTGAAAAAACTCGGATATCCGAAAGCCGACGTCGACAAAATACTATCAAATAATCTCCATATTTTCACCGAAAAAAAACGAAATAAACGATTATCCGTTGACAAAAAATCGGAATAATGCTAAAATATGATTACGATAAAGGAGATAAGTGCCATGCTTTACAGAGTTTATTGTATTCAGAAACTTGACAGCGAAAAAAAAGAAAGGGTCGTCAGGGTAAACGTTTTTGCAGAGTGCATCGCCGAGGCGTTGAACAAGGCGAAAGAACTTTTCGGAAAGAAACTCAAAAAGAATTCCTTTAATATCTTCATGTATGAATCTCAGAACTGATTGTTTGATCGGTAATTTTAAGCGCGGTTTTTTGCCGCGTTTTTTTATGTCGTAAAATTTCGTCGGCGTAATATCGTATTTTTTTATCTGCATGAAGCGCTGATGTATAAAAATTTTTAAATCGACCATACAAGTTATATGAAAAACGTTGAACCATGGAAAAATATCAGAGATCGCGATGAATGCGTGTTCAAAAAACCGAAGGAGAAAATCAGAAATGAAGGAACGGTTTTATAACGATAATTATCTTGGCTATGTGTCGAAAATTTCACCCAGAACAAACGAAAAACGAAGTCTTTTTCACGCTTTCTGGGTCGGCGGGACGATCTGCGTTATCGGACAGTTAATCAGATTCACGCTCGAATTCGTTTTCGGGCTTTACGGCGACGAACTTGCTGGAACGACGTCCGTCATTCTTATTTTTCTCGGCGCGCTTCTCACGGGACTCGGGGTTTACGACCGGATCGGTAAGTATGCCGGAGGCGGCTCGATAGTGCCGATAACAGGTTTTGCGAATTCCGTCGTTTCGCCTGCCATGGACTTTAAAAACGAGGGCTTTATTTACGGCTTGGCGGCAAAAATGTTTGTTGTTGCCGGGCCGATAATCGTTTTCGGTATAATCGGCGGCGTGTCCGTCGGCGTGGTTTATTTCATTCTGTATTCCACCGGGTTATTGCTTTGAAATTGCCACAAAAAAACTTCCGCGGTTCTGCGGAAGTTTTTTTATATATTAACAGTTATACTTATATAAATAACTTGAAAAAAAGTTCTTTTCGTGGTAAAATGAAATCCATAGCCACAGGTCCGGTTTGTGATCGGAATTACGGAGAAAACGAGATGCTTGAATTGCTTAACCAACTTAACGAAGAACAGATTAAACCCGTTATGGATACCGAAGGCGCGGTGCTTGTCATCGCGGGTGCGGGGAGCGGAAAAACGAGGGTTTTAACGAGCAGAATCGCTCATCTCGTCGAAGATCTCGGCGTCGACCCGTATAATATTTTAGCGATTACTTTCACGAACAAAGCCGCCGACGAAATGAAATCAAGGCTTGAAAACATCATCGGCGATATTTCTCAGATGTGGGTTTGCACAATTCACGCAATGTGCGTAAGAATACTGAGAAAATATGCCGAAAGACTCGATTATAAAACCGATTTTTCGATTTATTCCGAAACGGACAAAGAGAAGGTTTTAAAGAGAATCATTGTCGGTCTTTCCTTAGAGCCGGACAAGTTTATGAAAACGTCGAAGTTCCTTATTTCCAATCTGAAAAACAAGGATATGTCCACAGAGCAGTTTGAACGCGAAAATCCGAGAATGCGAGACGTCAAGTCATACGTGAAAATAATCGACGAATACAATGCCGAACTTTTCCGTTCAAACGCAATGGATTTCGACGATTTGCTTATAAAAACGTATCATTTACTTGCGGAATACAGGGACGTTCTGCTTGCGCTTTCAAAGAGATTCCGTTACATACACGTTGATGAGTTTCAGGACACGAACGTCGTTCAGTATAACATCGTTAAACTTCTTTCTCACGTCAACGGCAATTTGTTTGTCGTCGGCGACGACGATCAGAGCATTTACGGCTGGCGCGGAGCGGATATAAACAATATTCTCGATTTCGAACTCGATTTCAAGGGCGCAAAAACTTATAAACTCGAAAGAAATTACCGTTCCACGAAGTATATTCTCGATTTTGCAAACACGGTTATCGCGAACAACGTGAAGAGAAAAGAAAAGGTTTTGTGGACGGATAACGAAGAGGGGGTAAGACCCGAATTGTTCGTTGCGGACGAAGAATCGGGAGAAGCGCAGTATACCGCTTTGCAGATTAAAAACTTCGTTCAGCAAAGAGGGTATAAATACTCCGATTTTGCCGTTCTTATGCGTATCAACGCCCTTTCTCGTTCATACGAGCAGGAATTTATGAAATACGGCATACCCTGTAAGGTATATGGAGGTTTCAGGTTCTTTGAAAGAAAGGAAATCAAGGATATAACCGCCTACCTCAGAATTTTGTGTAACCCGCTCGATAACGAAGCCGTTTTAAGGGTTATCAACGTTCCCAAAAGGGGAATCGGCGACAAGTCTATAGAGCAACTCGTCAGGTATTCCGACGCTAACGGTCTTTCGATTTTCGACGGTGTGTTCGATTGCGACAATCTCGACCTTAATTCCGGCGCGAAATCGAAAATACGCGGTTTCAGAGATATTATTTCAAAACTCATTTTAGCCAAGGAATCCATGCCTCTTCTCGAACTTGTGAAAGAAGTAATAGTAAAAACGGATTTTATGAGTTGTTTCGAGGAGGATACTTCGGAAAACGACGATAAAAAGAAGAATATAAACGAATTTTTGAGTTCCGTGGAGGAATTCGCGAGGCTTAATCCTCAGTCGCCTTTGTCCGAATATCTCAATTCCATAACGCTCAGTTCCGATACCGACGAGATAAACGAGGGCGAATTCGTTACGCTCGCCACCGTTCATTCCGTAAAAGGTCTCGAATACAGGTGCGTATTCGTCTGCGGACTCGATAACGAGATATTCCCGATGCAGAGAACGGACGAACCGGACAACGAAGAGGAAGAACGAAGACTTATGTACGTCGCTATAACGAGAGCGAAAGAAAGGCTCTTTTTCACGAGGGCAAAAAGCAGGTTTTTATACGGTTCGAGAAGAGGGACGAAACCTTCGAAATTCATCGAAGAATTGTCGGACAAACTTGGTATCGTCAAAAATCGCGGCGGGAGATTTTCGGGCGAAGGATATCGCGATAATTCTTACGGTGAAGGTTACGGAGGCAGATACGGCAATTCGTATAATTCCCGCGGGTCATACGCCGGCGGTTCATACGGTCACTCATATGGCAATTCATACGGCAATTCTTACGGAAACCGCAGGGAGAAAGACGACGATTACGGTTATCAACCCGATTACGGATATTCGAATTCCGGTTACGTCGGGAGCAAACCGACGAAATCATATGCTTCGGGATATAAAGCCGAAACGTCGAAACCGACCGAAAAGGTACAGGCTTCCGATCTCGGTAAATTTCATACGGGCGTAAACGTGAGGCACAGAAAATTCGGCGACGGCGTTATCATCGCGACGAAAAACAACAACGGCGAAGTGGTTGCGGACGTTGCTTTTAAAAACGTGGGCATAAAATCCCTCGTATTAAGACTTGCTCCGATAGAGGTGATCGACTGATGAACGATATTGAAAAGATGAGAGAACTCGTCGATATTCTTAATAAATACGCGACGGAATATTACGTTCTGGATGCGCCTTCCGTAGACGATAAGGTTTACGACAGAATTTATGACGAATTGCGCGCTCTGGAAGAAAAAACCGGTCAGGTCCTCGTCGATTCTCCTACGAGAAGGGTTGGCGGCGAGCCTGTAAGCGCGTTTAAAAAGCACGAACATATCAAGAGATTATATTCACTCGATAAGTCGGTTTCGCCCGAAGAACTTGCCGCTTTCGACGAGAGGGTGAAAAAGGTTGGCGAGCCGGTTTATACGGTCGAATATAAATTCGACGGACTTACGATGTGCCTTACCTATGAAAACGGAGTTTTCACGAGGGCGACGACAAGAGGTAACGGAATAATCGGCGAGGACGTAACGGCTCAGGCTTTAACGATAAAAACGTTTCCGCTCAGAATCGATTGCGGCGGGGTTGTGGAAGTGCAGGGCGAGGCGATCATAAGGCTTTCCGTGCTTGAAGAGTACAATCGCACGGCAACGGAGCAACTTAAAAACGCGAGAAACGCCGCGGCAGGCGCAATACGTAACCTTGATCCGAAAATTACCGAAAAACGTCACCCCGAAATTATTTTTTACAACGTGAATTATATGAGCGACGGCGAGTTTTCCTCGCAGGTTGAAATTTTCGATTTTCTGAAGAGAAACGGATTTAAAGTCTTTGATTTTTTGAGAATCTGCAAAAATCTCGATGAAGTGAAAGCGGCTGTTGCAGAAATAGAAACGGGCAGAAAAAATATAGACGTTTTAACCGACGGAGCAGTAATTAAGGTAAATCAGGTCGCGTTGCGTGAAAAACTCGGTTACACCGATAAATTCCCGAGATGGGCGATGGCATATAAATTCGAAGCGGAAGAGGTTGAAACCACGCTGAAAAAAGTCGTGTGGCAGGTCGGAAGAACGGGAAAACTCACGCCGCTCGGCATAGTTGCACCCGTAGATATAGGCGGGGCGACGGTAAGGAAAGCCACGCTCAACAATTACGGCGACATTTTGCGGAAAAAAGTCAAAATAGGTTCGGCGGTTCTCATCAGAAGGTCGAACGAAGTAATTCCGGAAATTCTCGGCGCAGTCGGAAATTTCGACGAGGGTAAGGAAATCGAAAAACCGACGGAATGCCCGTATTGCGGCTCTGCGCTCGTCGAAGAGGGCGCAAATCTGTTCTGCCCGAACAGAGATTGCCGTCCGCGCGTTGTTGCGAGATTATCTAATTTCGCCTCGAAAGAAGGGATGAACATAGACGGATTTTCCGAAAAAACGGCGGGGCAACTTTTCGATGATTTAAAAATCGACAAGTTTTCGGATTTATACAAACTCACCGCCGAAAAACTCGTCAATCTCGAAGGATTCAAGGAAAGAAAAGCCGAAAATCTCATTTCGGCTATAGAGAAGAGTAAAAGAGTTCCGCTCGCGAATTTTATTTTCGCGCTCGGCGTCGAGGGCGTCGGAAAAAAGACGGCAAAAGACTTAGCGCGTATTTTCGGAAGCGTTAAGGAACTCGCGAACGCCGAAGAAGAAAAACTGCGCGAAATTCCGGACGTGGGAGTGATTATGGCGAAAGATATTTCCGATTATTTCGCCGACGAGGGAAACGTTGCGGAGATAAACGAACTTTTCGACTGCGGAGTTTTGCCTTTTGCCGACGAGGTTAAATCGGAGGGCAAATTCAAGGGCGAAAAAGTCGTTCTCACGGGTTCTCTCGCCGATTTTACGAGAAGCGAGGCGCAGAAAATAATCGAATCCGAGGGCGGGGAAGCGCAAAGTTCGGTCACGAAAACCACCACGCTTGTTATTGCAGGCGAGTCCGCCGGCAGTAAATTTGACAAAGCGAAAAAACTCGGAATAAAAATTATTGGCGAAGATGAGTTTAAAAACATAATATATAGTTGATATTTTTTAAAAAATATGCTATCATATATCGGTATAAAGTTAAAATGTTTGTCTTGGTTGGTGTTTTATGCAGAGTATGACCGGTTACGGCAAAGCCGAATACGTTGAAAACGGAATTTCGCTTACCGTCGAAATCAAAACCGTAAACAACAGATTTCTGGATATCATTCCGAAATATCCGCGGGCTTTCGTCGCTCTCGACGATTCGATAAGAAAAACGGTTCAGTCGCGTATCAGCCGCGGCAGAGCGGAACTCTTCATAACTTTTTCCGACACGAGCGAAGGTTCTAAAAAAATCGTTATCGATGAGGCGTTGTGCAAGCAATACGTCCTTGCGGCAAAAACGCTTTGCGAAAATTTCGGCGTGGAAAACGATTTCACGGTGACGTCGCTTCTTCGCAATCCCGATTGCGTTTCGGAAGAGGTTTCGGACGATAACGCCGAAAAAATCGGCGAGATTCTTAAAAAGACGCTCGATTCCGCTCTGGACGAACTTATAAAAATGCGTGAAATCGAGGGTGAAAAACTCAAAAAAGACATCCTTGCGAGAGATGACGAAGTCGAGAGACTCGTCGGCGAAATCTCCGCCCGCGCGCCGAAAATCAAGGAAGAATATTCGCAGAAAATCAAAGAACGTATGACAGAGATTCTCGGTTCGACGGACTACGACGAATCGCGCCTGCTTCAGGAAGTCGCGCTGTTTGCCGACAGAACGAATATCGACGAGGAAATAACGAGGCTGAAAAGCCACATTTCCCAACTTCGCGCCGTTTGCCGCGAGGACGTGGACGTAGGCAAAAAACTTGATTTCCTTATGCAGGAATTCAACCGCGAGGCAAACACCGTTTGCTCTAAGTCGAACGATATAGAAATAACGAAATACGCACTTGCTCTGAAAAACGAAATCGAAAAAATCAGAGAACAAGTACAAAATATCGAATAAATCAAAGGAGTGGTTTTATGATTAATTATCCGCCGATAGATGAATTGGCTGAAAAGACAGGTTCAAAATACGCGCTTTGCGTTGTGGCAAGCAAGAGAGCAAGGCAACTTATCGACCATGCTCACAATCAGGGTTTAACGGAACTTCCGAGCAAAGAAAAGCCCCTTTCAGAGGCAGCCGAGGAAATTTACGAAGATAAGGTAACCGTATCCAAATATTAAGAACCCGACGGAACGGCTCGTGACAAGCGAGTTGTTCCGTTATATTTTTTTTTAAAATTCCCGCACTTAATACGCCGTTTGCTCGCGGCTTGCGTTATTCGCGACAGGACTAATAATTTTACGTTTTCAAGGAGGAAATATGTTTGCCGAAGTAATCGTCGACGTTGCGCACAGTGAAACCGACAGAGTTTTCGACTACGCTTTTTCCGATGAAAACGTTAAAGTCGGGTGCAGGGTAGAAGTGCCGTTCGGGCGACAGAACAAGGAAGGGTTTGTAATAGGGCAGAAAGAAAAGTCCGAAGTTCCGCCCGATAAAATCAGGAGCGTTTTGCGTGTGCTTGACGATTTTCCCGCAATAAACGAAGAATGCCTCTCTTTGGCAAGATACGTCAAGCAAACTTATCACGTTCCGTTTGCCGCCGCGCTGAGATTGTTTATCCCGGCAGAACTTCGCGGCGGACGAGTTAAAGAAAAAACGGTTTGTATTTTATCTGTTTCGGGTGATATAAGCGAGGAAGGAATGCTTTTGTCGCTCAGAAAAGGCTCAACCGCTCAGGAAAACGCGATAAAGTATCTTTTTGAAGAGAAAAGAGCGTTAAGGTCGGTAATGACCGATAAATTCGGAGCGTCGGCAATAAAATCGCTCGTTCAAAAAGGGTTTTTCGTCGAATCGCAGGAAAAGGCGGGCAGAACGCCCTATAAAGAACTCGATGCGTTCTCAAAAAACGTAACCCTTTCGGACGAGCAGAAAAAGGCGATCGAAATGATCGAAACGACGAAAAAAGTCGTAACGCTTTTATTCGGCGTAACGGGCAGCGGAAAAACCGAAGTTTACCTTCGCCTTATCAACGAGTGCCTTAAAAACGGAAGAACGGCGATAATGCTTGTTCCCGAAATCGCGCTCACTCCGCAAATGCTCGGGCAACTCCGTGCAAGGTTCGAAGGAAGCGTGTCCATTCTTCACAGCGGATTATCTGCAGGCGAAAGGTATGACGAATGGCTGAAACTTAAAACGGGAGAATCGAAAATCGCAATAGGCGCGAGAAGCGCGATTTTCGCGCCGCTTGAGAACGTTGGACTGATAATTGTGGACGAAGAACACGATTCGAGTTACGACGCTGAAACAAGTCCGAGATATAAAACGGTTGATGTGGCAATAAAACGCGCACTGATATCCGGGGCGAAAGTCGTTCTCGGCAGCGCGACGCCGTCGATTGAAAGTTATGACAAAGCGATTTCGGGCGAATATCAACTCGCCGAAATGAAAAAGAGGATAAACGGCAAGCAACTTCCTGAGTTTATCGTTGCCGATATGCGCAAAGAAGTCAGAAGAGGTAATGCGAGCATCTTTTCCGCAGACCTCAGAGAAGGGCTTAAAGAATGCCTTGCAAAAGGCGAGCAAGCGATAGTTTTTTATAATCGCAGAGGGTATTCGAGGCAGGTTATCTGTCGGGATTGCGGTTATGTGGCGAAATGCAAAAACTGCGATATTTCCTTGAATTATCACAAAGATTACGGAATATTGAAATGTCATTATTGCGGCGCGGCGTATAATATGTTGTCTGCCTGCCCCGAGTGCGGCTCGGTTAATCTCAGTTATAGCGGCGCGGGTACGCAGAAAATAGTTTCCGAACTTCAGTCGTTGTTTCCGTCGGCTAAAATTCTGAGAATGGACAACGACACGACGCAGAACAAGGACGGACATTTCAAAATTTTAAAAGAGTTTTCGGATAGAAAGGCTGATTTTCTCGTCGGCACGCAAATGGTCGCCAAAGGGCACGATTTCCCGGACGTAACGCTCGTCGGCATTCTGGACGCGGATATGAGTTTGTATTTTTCCGATTACAGAAGCGGCGAAAGGACGTTCCAACTTATAACTCAGGTTGCCGGCAGAAGCGGCAGAGCGGACAAAAAAGGAAAGGTCGTCTTGCAGACGTACAATCCCGAAAACGACGTTCTTCGCTCGGCGATAGAGTATAATTACATAAGTTTTTTTGAGAGAGAAAAAGCGATAAGAAAGGCGACCGGCTTTCCCCCGTATGCTTTGATTGTCCGCGTTATGGTTGAATCGGAATCGGACGAAACTGCGCTCGAAACCCTAAAAACGCTTTACGTAAAAACCTCAAAAATTCATGATGAAAACAGGGATAATTTTCTTTTTTTCAATAAGATGAAAAGCCCTGTGAAACGTATAAAAAACAAATTCAGATATCAACTTTTGATGCGTCTTACAGGCGATTATGAAAAGGTTAAAGACGAAATTTACGCCGCGGCGGAGGAATCGAAATCTTCATCGGCGTTGTGCTACGTTGAGGAAAATCCGTCTAATTTATATTAAAAAATTCATATAAAAAATATCGCGCGGTTTAAAACCGTTTAATCGTTCAGCCGCGTTAAATACTTTCGGAGAATGAATATGGCAAAACTTGAAATTTTACAGATAGGCGACCCGATTTTAAGACAGAAATGCGAAAAGGTTGAAAATATCGATCTTAACCTGATAAAATTGCTCGACGATATGAAAGAAACGCTCGAGTTCGCTCAAGGCGCGGGGCTTGCCGCGCCGCAGGTCGGCAAGAGCATAAGAGTTTTTATCGTGCAGACCGACGACGGTTATTTTGAATTTATCAACCCGAGAATTCTCGGCGTGTCCGGTTCGCAATACGGCGTGGAGGGTTGTCTTTCGGTTAAAGGAAAGTGGGGCGACGTGAAGCGCCCGAACAAGGTCACCGTCGAAGCGTTTGACAGATTCGGTAAAAAATTCAAACTCGTCGCGCGCGAATTCACCGCTCGCGCGATTTGTCACGAATACGACCATCTCGACGGCATTCTTTACGTTGATAAAGCGAATAATTTAAGGGACGACGTTTAACATGAAGATAATTTATCTCGGCACGCCCGAATTTGCCGTCAAACCGCTAGAAAACGTTATCGAGTCGGGCATACACGAAGTTGTTGCGGTTGTGTGTCAGCCGGACAGACCTGTAGGAAGAAAAGCCGTAATAACGCCTCCGCCGACTAAAATCATTGCGCAAAAATACGGTATTCCGGTTCTGCAATTCGAAAAAATCCGCAACGGCGGGGCGAAAGAATTGAAAAAATTCAACGCGGATATTATGGTTACGTGCGCATACGGGCAGATTTTGACAAAAGATATTCTCGACGTCTGCAAATTCGGAGTAATCAATATTCACGCGTCGCTTTTGCCCAAATATCGCGGTGCCGCGCCTATTCAGTATGCTATCGTCTGCGGCGAAACCGAAACGGGCGTTACGTTTATGAAGACCGAAGAGGGACTCGATACGGGTGACATTATCTGCGCTTACAAAACGGAAATCAGAGAATGCGAAACTTCCGCGGAACTCGCCGAACGGCTTTCCTGTATGGGGGCGGAGCATATAAACGAGGTTCTTTCGTCGATAGAAAACGGCACGGCGACTTATACAAAACAGGATGATAGTCTTGCCAACGTCGTAAAAACCATAAAAAAGGAAAACACCGTAGTCGATTTCAATGGTTCGGGCAAAGAAACGGCAGATTTTATAAACGGAATGTTTCCTCTTGCTTATTCTTTCTGTAAAGGTAAAAAATATAAATTTTATCGCGCGAAACAAGCAAACGTTTTTTCGGGCGACGGCAAAACCGCAAAAGCCGGCGAAGTGATTTTTGCGGATAAAAGGCTTATCGTTGCCTGCGGCTGTTCGGCGGTCGAAATTCTCGAACTTCAGGAAGAGGGCGGGAAAAGACTTGCCGCGAGAGATTTTCTCAACGGAAGAAAGATTCTTGCGGGGGACGTTTTTTCCGCCGGAAACACCAATGAAAACAAAAAAGCATGATTAACGTTTTTTACGATAGTTACCGTATACTTTTTCTCGTGTATTCCGACGGCGCATTTTTAAAACAGGCTATGTCGGACGTTTTTATCGAAGAGAAGAACAGAGCGCATATGACGAAGATATGTTACGGCGTTCTGGACAGAGATATAGAGTTCGAATACGTCTTTTCAAAGTTGTGCGACAAAAGACCCAAACAGGCTGTCCGCATTATTCTGAAGATTGCGATGTATTCGATAAAATACCTCAAAACCGCACCATACGCCGTCGTCGACGCGGCGGTGGAACTCATAAAAAAACTCGGCAAAGGCGGTATGTCCGGCTTTGTGAACGCTTTTTTAAGGAAATATGCTTCTTACAAGATGGCAGAACCCGTCGATGAAATGCAAAAACTTTCCGTAAAATATTCTTATCCCATTTTCGCCGTGAAAAGGCTTTGCGCCGATTACGGCAAGAAAACCGCGGAAAAGATTATGGGCGCGGACTCGGAAATGACGACTGTGAGATTTGATTCGTCGGTATGTGGCGAAGAATATCTCGAAGGCAAACGTTGGGTTTATGAAAAGACGCCGTTTTTCAACACCTTTTTCGTTAAAGGTTTTAAAAGGGATTCTGATTTCGATAGGGGCTTTTATACTTTTCAGTCTATAGGCAGCGTGGCGATATGCGATATGGTCAAGGGCGGAAACGCTTTGCTCGACGGCTGCGCGGCCCCCGGCGGAAAGAGCGTTAATCTTGCCGATAAGTTCAACTCGGTCACTTCGTTCGAACTTCACGAACACAGAGTGGAATTGATAAAAGATTACGCCCGTCGGATGAATAAAACCAATATTACGGCTGTCTGCAAGGATTCGTCGGTATATGACGAAGAGTATTTTGAAAAATTCGACGCCGTTTTGTGCGACGTGCCGTGCAGCGGTTACGGCGTTGTAAAGGATAATCCGGACATAAAACTGAGAAGAACGGAAGAAGACGTCGAAAAGATTTCCGAAACTCAATTAAAAATTCTCGAAACCTGTTCGCGTTACGTCAAAAGAGGCGGTTATCTTTACTATTCCACCTGTTCCGTTTTCAAAAGCGAAAACGAGGGCGTTTGTCTGGAATTTCTACGTAAACACGCCGATTTCGCCGAGTGTGAAACAGAGCCGAAACTTAATCATCTGAAAATGAAAGTCGGCGTGTCTTTCTTGCCCGATTTGTCTTTCGGCGCAGGCTTTTATTTCTGCAAGTTCAAAAAATCCGAATAACAGGTAGAAAATGAAAATATTACAGGATCTTAGCGTAAGCGAACTTAAAGAACTCGTCCTTTCTTACGGTGAAAAGCCGTACAGGGCGACTCAACTGTTCAAAGGACTTGCTCAAGGCAAAAAAATATCCGAAATATCCGACATATCGAAATCTTTCCGTGAGAAACTTCTTGAAACTTACGCCGACAGCGCGGTTGAAATTATTGAGGTTAAAACTTCGGCGATAGACGGTACGAAAAAACTGCTTTTCAGGCTTAGCGACGGAAACGTTATCGAAGGCGTCGTTATGCAGTATAAATACGGCAACACGCAGTGCGTTTCAACGCAGGTCGGTTGCAGAATGGGTTGCGCGTTCTGCGCATCCGGTATAGGCGGACTGGTGAGAAACCTGACCGCAGGCGAGATTTATTCCGAGATTATCGCCGTAAACAAATTTCTCGGCGGAACCGCGGATAAAAGAAGCATAACCAACGTTGTTTTAATGGGAAGCGGCGAACCGCTCGATAATTACGATAACACGGTTAAATTTATAAGACTTCTGGCGGATGAAAACGGGTTGAACGTAAGCCCGAGAAACGTCAGCCTTTCCACATGCGGGCTTGTTCCGCAGATTTATAAACTCGCGGACGAGGGCTTGGACGTCAATCTCACCGTGTCTTTGCATAATCCTTTCGACGAGAAGAGAAAAGATCTCATGCCGATAGCGAAAAAATACAAGGTGAGCGAAATTCTCGACGCTTGTACTGCATATTTCAAAAAAACGGGCAGAAGATACATTTTCGAATATTCGCTCGTGAAAGGGCAGAATGACGGAAAAGAATGCGCGGACGAACTCGTCAGACTTTTAAAAGGCAGACATTGTCATGTTAATCTGATAAGGCTGAACGAAGTTAAGGAGAAAAATCTTGAAGCGACTTCGGATAAAGACGCTTACAGATTTCTCGGTTTGCTTGAAAAAGGCGGGTTATCGGCCACGGTAAGGCGGCAGATGGGCGTCGATATAGACGGCGCTTGCGGGCAACTCAGGCGTAAATATTTAGGGGAGGAACGGAGTTCTGATTAAAGGGAGAGTAATAAAAATTCATTCCGGCAAATATTTCGTCAAATCCGATAGCGGAACGGAGATTTGCACGGCGAAAGGCGCGCTGAAAATTAAGTCTGACGGCATTTCGACTGGCGATTTCGTAACGACGGAAAACGGCGTTATTACCGAAGTCTTACCACGAAAAAACAGGCTGAAACGTCCGAACGTCGCAAATATAGATCTCGTTGCGATAGTCGTCGGCAGACCGCCCGAACCGGATTTTTATCTTATCGATAAACTCATCGGGATTTGCACGATAAATTCGATTGACGTCGTGCTTATCGTCAATAAACTCGACCTCGAAGCCGAAAACGCGAAAAGAATCGATGAAAATTATTCGGGCGCGGTTTCGGGAATTTATAAGGTTTCGGCAAAAACCGGCGAAGGAATCGACGAATTGTTTTCGGCTTTTACCGGTAAACTCATTGTTTTTGCGGGACAGTCCGCCGTCGGAAAAACTTCGATTTTAAATCGTGTTTCCGGCGAGAACAGACAGGTGGGCGAATTGAGCAGAAAAACCGAACGAGGGAAACAGACGACGACCGTTTCGGAAATAATTGAGAAAAACGGGGTCGAAATCATGGATACTCCGGGTTTTTCGGCGATCGATATTTCGCTCGGAGAGGACGAACTTCCTCATTCTTATCCCGAATTCCTGCCATATCTCGGAGAATGCAGATTTTCCGATTGCAGGCATACGAACGAACCCGATTGTGCGATTAAAAATGCCGTTTCGGGCGGAAAAATAAATAAAGAAAGGTATACGAGGTATACCGAGATATATAAGGAATTAAAAAATGGCAAAAAACGTTAAAATTGCTCCGTCGATGCTGTCCGCCGATTTTTCGGCGATGGGCGACGAACTTGAAAGAGTTATTAAGGCCGGCGCGGACGTAATTCATCTGGACGTTATGGACGGAGTGTTCGTTCCGAATATAACTTTCGGAATCAAAATGGTTCGGGATCTCAAAAAAAGAGCGGAAGGAAAGCCGCTCGATTGTCATCTGATGATAGTTTCGCCCGAAAAATACGTGAAGAAATTTGCGGAGGCGGGCGCGGATTATATAACCGTGCATTATGAAGCGTGCAAGGAAAATCTTGCCGAAGTATTGAAATCGATCAAACAATGCGGCGTGAAATGCGGGCTTGTAATCAATCCGGATACGCCGGTCGAAAAAATCGAAAAGGATATTCCTTTATGCGATATGGTTCTCGTGATGAGCGTGTTCCCCGGGTTCGGCGGGCAGTCGTTTATTCCCGAAGTTCTGGATAAATGCAGAGAAATCAGAGCGATTATCGATAAAAATAATTTTGACTGCCTTCTTGAAATAGACGGCGGAATAAATAGTGAAACTTCGAAACTTGCCATCGAGGCGGGCTGCGACGTTCTTGTTGCAGGGAGCGCGGTTTTCGGAGCGGCGGACGCCGGAACTGCTATAAATAATCTCAAAGGAAGATGAAAAAACATATAATTTCTACAACGCTCGCTTTTCTGCTGGTGGCAGGTATTTCGTTGCTTCTGGCATTTGCGGGCAAAATTTATTTTTCGCAAGGCGAAAATCTTGATAAATTCAGAATTATGCTTGCCGTTTTTTCGGTAGTTATTCTGTTTGCCGCCTTGGGCGTGAAGCCTGCGGTTGCTATCCGACAGATGAAAACCGAAAAAACCGATGTTGCAAAAAATAACGAAGAATTGAAAAAGAAAAGCGATTTTGCCAGACGGAACAAAGAAAAGTTTTTTAAAAAAACTCTTCTGAAACGAGGTATGATAGTTCTTTATCTGTTCTTTTTGCAATTTATCATCGTCACGACCTTTTTTATTGCGTCTTTACTGATGTTTGTAAGGCCTTTTGCCATAGCAGTAGTTATTTTAACTGCCGACGCGGTGTTCTCTTGCGTAAAACATTTTTTAGTCGAAGACGAGGTTTATTATCCGGAAATTGAAATCGATGAAAACGAGTATTCCGAATTGTATTCGCTTTTAAAAGTCGTTTACGCAGCGTTCGGCATAAAGAGAGTTATTTCTTTCGTCACGTGCGATGCAGGCATTGCTTTCAGGCGAAGAAACGGCATAAATGAACTTCATATCGGCATATCTGCATATCAACTTATGTCCGACGAGGAACTTAAAGCTGCTATTTATCGTGAAATTGCTTTTGAATCGGACAAAAATCTTAAAAAATTATCACGTTATGATTTGTATATAGAGAAATTTAAACGAATGGCGGCGAAAACTTTTCTTTCGGGAAAATCTTTTGGTTTTTTGAGGTTGCTTGAAGGTGCGTTTATTTTCGACAGAGTTTTGTTTGAGAGAGAAATTTCTTCCGCTACCGACAAAAAGATTGCGGAAACCCCGTATTCCTTACCTTACGCCCGCGCTTTCAAAAAGATGACGGTGTACGATTGTTTCGTTAACGACGAAAGATGCAATATCAACAAGCAATTGTTTTCGTCCGAACTGAGCGCCGGCTCGTACGGCGATTTTATTCTCGACGAGTTTTTTATCCATTACGGGCTTTACGGTGCTGAGTGGGAGCGTGAAATAGAACGGAGATTTTCACCCGAAATTCCTGTCGAAAGAACTTTTGCGGAGAAATTATCCGATCTGAACGTCGATTTCGAGAGGACGGAGTTAACTTTCGATAAGAGTTACGACGACGAGTATCACAGAATCATGGCAACCCTTAACGAGATTAATTTCCAATGTATCAAGGAAGAATATCGCGCAAGAAAAGAGGGTTACGAGTATATGTTGAATCAGATTGCGCGCTACGAAAATAACCGCGAAGATTTTAACGAAAGACGCGCCCTGCTCAATATTGCCGAATGTTATAAAGTCGCAGGTGATTTTGATAATGCAATCAAAATATATAATCAGTTATCCGAAAATGGCAAAGAAACTTCGGAGTTACTTTTTGAGAAAGGCGTAACGCTGTTAACGGTAAAAGACGATTCAGGAATCGATTTGCTTCTGCGTGCCACGGAAAATAAAAATTATACCGAACGCGCTTTGTCGATAATCGATACATATCTTATCAATAGCGGAAAAAGAAGAAAATATACAGAATTTATCAAAATTAAAAACGAAAAATTGCAAAAACTTTATTCGGCTAAAAAAGATTTTGATTATAATTTCGATAACGGCTTTATCGCTACGGGAGCGGGAGAGGATTTCGTTAAATCTGTTGTTGAATTTTCTGCAAAAGACGAAAATATCGTCAAAATTTTCATTAGTGATAACATTTCCAAAAACGGTAAACCGATAACCGTTTTAGGTTTCAATGTTAAAAACAGCGATAATTTGCCGTTATATGAAACTTATCAAAGACTGTTCAGTCTGCTGGATAACGAATTCGGACATATCGATACTTTTCTTGTTCCGCTCGACATAGAAAGAAAATTGACCAAAAAATTTCTCAAAGAAAAAACGAGCCTTAAATACGACGTGACAAAAGATACTGTTTTATAATAAAACGATACGCCTTTGTAAATCGCAAAATTTTTTGTTAAAACGACAAAAACAGACTCAGAATTCGTTAATCTATCATATTTGTATGTTATACTAAATAAAAAAATATCATGCGTATGCTCGCGAAAGGAGAACAAACAATGGAAAAGAAAAAATCTGAAGGGAAAAAACTCGAAAAAGACCTTTCCTACAAAAAGGAAAATTTCTTTGTCGTTTCGAGCGATGAAAAAATCAAAGCGGCGTTCGACTACGCCGAGGACTATAAAAAATACATAGACCATTCCAAAACCGAAAGAGAAGCCGTAAAAGCATCTGTCGCGCTTTGCAAGGAGAAAGGTTATAAGGAATATCGCTTCGGCGACGAACTCAAAGCAGGGGGCAGATATTATTATAACAACAGAGGAAAGAGCCTTGCCGTTTTTAAAATCGGTACGGCAAACGTCGGAAAAGACGGAATAAGAATCCTTGCTTCTCATATCGATTCTCCGAGGCTCGATATCAAGCAAAATCCTCTTTACGAAGATTCCTCGATGGCTTTTCTTAAAACTCATTATTACGGCGGAATCAAAAAATATCAGTGGACGGCGATTCCTCTCGCTCTTCACGGAACGGTAGCGTTGAAAAACGGCAAAACCGTCGATATAGCGATAGGCGAAGGGGAAAACGACCCCGTATTTTATGTAAACGATCTTCTTCCGCACCTTTCGAGGGAGCAGTATTCCAAAAATCTTTCGCAGGCGATCGACGGCGAAACTCTGAACGTTCTCGTCGGCGGGCTTCCTTTTAAGGACGACGACGTCAAGGATGCTATCAAACTCACCGTTTTAAAACACCTTCACGATGACTTCGGTATGTGCGAAAGCGATTTTCTCAGCGCGGAACTCTGTGTGGTTCCTGCGTTCAATGCCCGCGATATAGGCTTTGACAGGGCTCTTATAGGCGCGTACGGTCACGACGACAGGGTTTGTTCATATCCCGCCCTCACCGCCCTTTTGAACGAAAAAGACGACGAACACACCGTTCTCGTCGTTCTTGCCGATAAGGAAGAAATCGGAAGCGAAGGCAATACCGGCATGCAGTGCAAGGTTTATGAGGATATTATTGACATTATCGCCGCGTCGCAGAATCAGCCTTCGGCTCTCGTCCGCGCAAACAGCGTTTGCCTTTCGGCGGACGTAACGGCGGGCTACGATCCGAATTTCGCAGGTGTTTTCGAGAAGAAAAACGCAAGCCTTGTCTCTTACGGAACGTCGATTTGTAAATTCACGGGATCGGGCGGAAAAGGCGGCTCGAACGACGCGAGCGCGGAACTTTGCGGAAGAGTGAGAAAAATCTTCGACGACAACAAAATCGTCTGGCAGACCGCAGAACTCGGAAAGGTTGACGCGGGCGGTGGCGGCACCGTCGCGAAGTTTATCGCGAAACTCAATATCGACACGATCGATATAGGTGTTCCCGTGATTTCAATGCACGCTCCCTACGAAGTGATTTCCAAGGGCGACCTTTACAGTACTTACGAGGCGTTCGCGGCATTTATAAGATGAAAAAGAAAGAGTATGACGAAATAGATTACAAAGTATTCGACGATCTTTTCAACGAAATATGCTTCACGGAAAAATATCTGTCAATGAAGGAGCATCGCGCTCATTCGGACGTTTCCACGTTCGATCACAGCGTGAGCGTTGCAAGAGAATGTTATAAATACGCGATAACGAACAATGTTGATTGTGATCTGAAAGCGCTCGTAAAGGCTGCGCTTCTTCACGATTACTACCTTTACGACTGGCATAAAACGCCGAAATTTACTTTTCACGGTTTTAAACATGCGCTTACCGCCGCCAGAAACGCCGAAAAAGATTACGGGCTTACGCCTAAAGAGAAAAACATTATCGAAAGTCATATGTTCCCCCTTAATCCCTTGCATCTGCCGAGATGTAAGGAAGCGTGGATACTTATTCTCATGGACAGAGTGTGTTCGACAAGGGAAATATTTACTCCGAAGGATAAAAAGGCAATATGAACGCAAAAGAAAGATTTTTGAAATACGTCAGGTATGAAACGACGTCGGACGAGAATTCATCGTCTTGTCCGAGTACGCCGGGGCAAACCGTGCTTTTAAAGGCTCTGTGCGACGAACTCGTCGCGATGGGCGCGGTTGCCAAGCAAGACGAAAACGGCTACGTTACGGCGACTATTCCCGCAACGAAGGACGGGTTGAATAACCTCTGTTTTATCTCTCACGTCGACACTTCGCCGGCCGTAAGCGGCAAGAACGTTAACCCGAAAGAGATTCTTTGCGACGGAAACGACGTCGTTCTCGAAAACGGAACGGTTATATCTGTCAGCGAAACGCCCGAACTTGTGAATTATAAGGGCAGAGAACTCATCGTAACGGACGGAAAAACCCTTCTCGGCGCGGACGATAAAGCGGGCGTAGCGGAAATAATGACCGCGGCGGAAATTCTTCTTAAAGACAAAACCATTCCGCACGGCAATATTCTCATAGGTTTCACGCCGGACGAGGAGATCGGCAGGGGAACGGATTTGTTCGATGTAAAAGGCTTCGGTGCGGACTTCGGTTTTACCGTCGACGGCGGCGAACTCGGCGAAATCGAATACGAAAACTTTAACGCCGCTTCCGCGATTCTGACGATAAACGGAACGAGTATTCATCCCGGCAGTGCGAAAAACAAAATGAAAAACGCGATAGATCTTTTCGCCGAGTTTCATTCGATGCTTCCCGAAAATATGCGCCCCGTAAATACCGAAGGTTACGAAGGTTTTTATATGGCGGACGAAGTTTCGGGCGGAGTTGAAAGCCTTACCGCCAAATATATAATCCGCGACCACGATATGGAAAAGTTCGGGACGAAAAAGAGGTTTTTTGCTTCGGTTGTCGAATTTTTGAACGCGAAATACGGCGAATGCGTTTTCGTTGCGGATATTAAGGACAGTTATTATAATATGTCCGAAATCATCAGGAAGGATTATCACCTGATCGAAAATGCCGAAAAGGCGATGAAAGAGTGCGGAATCGAGCCGAAAATTATCCCCATAAGAGGCGGAACGGATGGAGCAAGGCTTTCGTTCGAAGGTTTGCCTTGCCCGAATCTTTCCACCGGAGGGTTTAACTTTCACGGCAGAAAAGAATTCATTCCTTCGCACGCGCTCGGCAAAATGACCGAAGTGATTTTAAAAATCATAGAAATTTATTCCGAAAAGAAGTATTGATGGCAGTTTATGTTGCTCGATAACGTTAAAACGCCCGCGGACGTAAAAAAACTGAATATAAAAGAACTTCAGACGCTTGCGGACGAAATCAGAGGGCGTATTATCGAAGTCGTCAACAAAAACGGCGGGCATCTTGCCTCCAATCTCGGCGTAGCCGAAATAATCGTCGCGCTGTATTATTGTTTCGATTTCCCGAAAGACAAACTTATCTTCGACGTAGGGCATCAGTGTTACGCGCATAAGATTTTAAGCGGAAGAAACGACAGATTCGACACGATTCGTCGCGAGGGCGGTTTAAGCGGATTTCCCGATCCGTCGGAGAGCGTTTACGACGCTTTCACGGCAGGGCATGCGGGTAATTCCATATCTGCCTGCTTAGGCTATTGTGCGGCGAGAGATACTCTTAAAGAGGACTATTACGTTATCGACGTCGTGGGCGATGCCTCGCTTTTTAACGGTGAAAACCTCGAAGCGTCGACAACCAATGAGAAAAAGCCGAAGAAGTTCATAATCATCCTGAACGACAACGGAATGTCCATATCCAAAAACAACAACGCGCTTTATAAGATTATGTCGTCCGTGACGACGAAGAAAACATACGGGCGATTTATGGACTTCTTTTCGCGTACGATAGGTAACTGTTTTATCGGAAAAGGGCTGAAAGGCTTCAAAAGGTGGATTAAACGAAGCATTAACGGTCTTTCCGTTATAGATTCGCTCGGTTTTAAGTACGTCGGGATTTTCAACGGAAATAAAATGAGCGAACTTGTACGGATTCTCAACAACGTCAAAAACTCCGACAGGGGAGTGATTCTGCACCTGAAGACGGTAAAAGGCAAAGGACTTGCCGACGCGGAAAATCATGCGGAAATCTACCACGGCGTGGGAGAAAACCTTAAAGTCAACGAGTGTACTTTTTCTGACGCCGTTGGTAAAATTCTCACCGAAGCGGCGCAAAAAGACGATAAAATAACCGCAATTTGTGCGGCAATGAAAGACGGAACGGGTCTGAAACCTTTTGCCGAGGCTTTTCCAGAGAGATTTTACGACGCCGGGATAGCCGAAGAATATGCCGTCACTTTTGCCGCGGGGCAGGCGAAAGGCGGTTTAAAACCGGTTGTCTGCATTTATTCCACGTTTTTGCAAAGGGCTTACGACCAGATCATGCAGGACGTGTGCATTCAGAACCTGCCTGTGATTTTCATGGTCGACCGGGCGGGCGTTGTCGGGAACGACGGCGTTACGCATCAGGGGCTGTTCGATTTGTCGTATCTGAGAATGATACCGAACATGAAAGTTTTCGCGCCTAAAGACGTAGAAGAATTGAAGGATATTTTCGGATATTGCCTTAAATTATCGTCGCCTTGCGCGATCAGATTCCCGAACGGCTCGCACGCTCTTTTCGACGAGCATATACCGATTTCGGAAAAACTTTGGGAATACGGCGAAAATATCGAAGAAAACGTGCTTTTATGCGTCGGTCCGAGAACGCTCCGATTGGCGGAACAGGCGGCAAATATTACGGATAAAAAAATTACGATCGTAAATTGTCGGAGCGTGAAACCGCTCGACGAAGATTTTCTGACAAAACTCGGAGGGAAAAACGTCGTTACGCTCGAAGAAAACGTTGCAAGCGGAGGCTTCGGCAGCGCGGTGGCGGAATTTTTCGCAGAGCATAGCATCGACGCAAAACTTAAAATTTATGCGTTTCCGGATATGTTCATAAAGCATGCCGAAACGCAAAATCAGACGGAAAACGCGGGTTTCACACCCGAAAATATTGTGGCTGATCTGAAATAAAATACAAAATATCGGCGCGGGAAGCGAATTTTCTTAAAAAAATCGTTCCCCGCGCTTTATTTTTACCGAAATAGATTGACTTTATAGAAAATATAAGTTAAAATATAATAAGTATATTGCCGAGAATACGGAAATTTTCGGTTTTTACTTAATAAATTATGGGAGGTAGTGTATGAACTACTACATTCACTCCCTGCTTTTATTGTCAGACGGTCCGTGGGTAGGCATCGTTGCGGCTTGCGTCGTTGTTTTCGGCGTTGTGGGATTTTTCATCGGAAGAGCAGTTTCCGAAAAAATCAGAAAAGCCAAAATCGAAACAGCCGAAGCGGTTATAGCGAAAATGAAAGAGGACGCCGAGCAGGAATGCAAGGCAATCAAAAAAGAGGCTATACTCGAAGCAAAAGAGCAGGAGATTAAACTTCGTAACGATTTTGAACGCGATACGAGGGAAAAGAAAGCGGAATTACAAAGGGCAGAACAAAGACTTAACCAGAAAGAAGAACTTCTTAACAAGAGGGACGCAAGTCTTTTAAAACAGAAAGAAGAACTCGAACAACAGAAAAAGGATCTCGACAGAAAGGTTGCCTCGATTCAGGCAAAACAGGAAAAAATCGACCAACAGTACGAGAGCGTCGTTCAGAAACTGGAAGAGATCTCCGGTCTTTCCAAGGAAGAGGCTAAAAAGCAACTCACCGAAATCATTCTCGACGATACGAGAAAGGACGTCGCGATGCAGGTCCGCAGTATGGAACAGGAGGCTAAGGACGAAGCAGATAAAAAGGCTAAAGATATCATAAGCCTTGCGATTCAGAAGTGCTGTACCGACCACGCTTCCGAAATCACAGTATCCGTCGTTCCGCTTCCGAGCGACGATATGAAGGCTCGTATCATCGGAAGAGAGGGAAGAAACATCAGAGCGCTCGAAAACGCTACTGGTATAGAATTAATCATCGACGATACGCCCGAAGTTGTAATTCTTTCGGGTTTTGACCCGGTCAGAAGAGAAATCGCGAGAATTTCGCTTGAAAAACTTATCGCCGACGGAAGAATTCACCCGGCGAGAATCGAAGAAACGGTCGAAAAAGTCAAAAAAGAACTCGACATTCAGATCAAGGAAGCCGGCGAGGCGGCTATGTTCGAAGTCGGTCTTTTCGGGATTCACCCCGAACTTATCAAATTACTCGGCAGACTTAAATACAGAACCAGTTACGGACAGAACGTTTTACAGCATTCGCTCGAAGTTTCGCATCTTGCCGGTCTTATGGCAGCGGAACTCGGCGTCGACGTAAATCTCGCAAAACGCGGCGGTTTACTGCACGATATCGGTAAGGCTGTTGATTTCGAGGTCGAAGGCACGCATATTCAGATCGGCGTAGACCTTGCGAAGAAGTACAAAGAAAACAAAAACGTCATCAACTGTATTCAGGCTCACCACGGCGACGTAGAACCTAAGTGCATAGAGGCGGTGCTTGTTCAGGCGGCAGACGCAATCTCCGGCGCAAGACCGGGCGCAAGGCGCGAAACAAGCACGAACTATATCAAGAGACTCGAACAACTTGAAACTATCTCTTCGCAGTTCAAAGGCGTTGAAAAAGCGTTTGCGATTCAGGCGGGCAGAGAAGTCAGAGTTATGGTCAAACCCGACCAGATCGACGATAATCAGGCGATGTTCCTTGCAAAGGATATCGCTAAGAAGATCGAAAGCGAACTCGAATATCCCGGTCAGATCAAGGTTAACGTCATAAGAGAATGGCGTTGCGTTGAATACGCGAAATAATACAAAATAAAAAATTAAGCCGTTGCGGATAATCCCGTAGCGGCTTTCGTTCTGTATTTCGTCTTAGTTCATAGAAAAACCACCTGCAAACGCGGGTGGTTTTTCGGTTTGAAAATCAATAATCCGTAAGTTCGAGTATATAGTCAACGGAAACGTCGTATAGTTTTGCGAGAACTATAAGGGCGCGGATGGGAATCTCACGCTTTTCGTTTTCGTATTGAGAATATGTGTTTTGTCTGATATTAAGTATATCGGCAACGTATTGTTGCGTATATTTGTTTTCCTCGCGTAATTCTTTTAATCTCATATCTCAAAATATATAGACATATTATTTTTTTATTATAAAATCTCAAAACGAGATAATTATTATTTGACATATATCTCATTATGTGATATTATGATTATAAATTTACGAATTTTCGGGAAATTTTCAAAAGAGGGAGAGAAAAATGGCTGTTGAAAAATCAAACAACATGTTCGACTGGTGCGATAAAATCGCGAGGGCAAAAACAAATTACAGCGACGCGGAATGTCTTGAAATTCTTAAGAAACGCGTGGCGGGGATAGGAGGAATCGATCAGGGGTTTTATAATAAAGTATCTTCGGCGACGATGAAAGACGTGACTTTCGATAACAGATTCGCGCCCGTATATCTTCTCACGATAAAAGCGACTAACTTCCTTGCATAACGAATCCCGTTAAATACCTCAAAGCAAACAAAACAAAATAATTGAAAAGACCGCCTTCGGGCGGTTTTTTTATTGCCGTATTATCTAAAAATCTCTATAATCCGACATTTGTTCGCAAAATATTCGTATCCCCTTATGTTACAATTTTTTTCGTGAGGTGAACTATGGAAATAAAATACGCGCAATCGAAAGGTAAACTTTACATATATCTGAACGGAGAACTCGACGAATACACGGCGGGCAGGGCGAAATCGGAAATCGAAAACGCCATCGCCTCGTCCGGAAACATAAAATGCGTCGTTTTCAATTTCGCCAATACCTCGTTTATGGACAGTACGGGAATCGGCGTTCTGCTCGGGCGATATAAAACTCTGAAAAAAGTCGGAATACCGATTTACATTCAGAATCCGAGCGTGAGTATAAACAAGATATTGCAGATATCCGGATTATATGAAATAATGCCTAAAATTTAAAACGGAGCAGAAAATTATGAAAAATAGAATGTTGATAAAATTCGATTCAGTATCCGAAAACGAAGGTTTTGCAAGAAACGTCATCGCCTCGTTTCTTTTGCCGCTCAATCCCGGAATAGGCGAATTGACTGATATAAAAACAGCCGTTTCGGAAGCGGTGACGAACGCTATAGTTCACGGATATCCCGACGCCGTCGGAGAAGTTACGATGCTCGCCGAAACCGACGGCGAAAACGTACATATCGTTATTTCGGACAGCGGAGTTGGAATCGACGATCTCGAAGCGGCTTTGGAGCCGTTTTACACCACAAAACCCGACGATGAACGCTCGGGTATGGGATTTACCATAATCAAAACTTTTATGGACGAAGTTAAGGTGATATCCAAACAGAACGTGGGAACAATCGTCGATATGACTAAACGTCTTTCTTCCGTTGCCTGACAAGGGAGTTTGAAATGCTTGAAGCGGAACAAACCGTTTATTACTTACGAAAAGCAAAAAAAGGCGACAAAAAGGCAGCCGAAATATTGCTTGAAAACAATTCGCTTTTAATAAAGAGTATAATCCGCAGATTTAAAAACAAAGGAGTCGATTACGACGATCTTTATCAACTCGGTTGCGTCGGATTTTTAAAGGCGATCAAAAATTTCGATGAGAAATTCGGCGTCGTTTTTTCCACTTACGCCGTTCCGATGATCCTCGGGGAGGTGAAGAGATTTCTTCGCGACGACGGCTGCATTAAGGTTTCGAGAATAATCAAGGCGCAGGCGACGCAAATCAATCGGTACATCGAAGAATATAGTTGCAAGACGGGAGAATCGCCCTCTGTGGACGAAATATCGGCTGCCTTGTCTATTGACAGAGAAGACGTCGTTTTAGCCCTTGACAGCGCGAAAATGCCCGTTTCGATTTACGATGCGACGGGAGAAAACAACGGCGAGAAGAAAACGGAACTCATCGATAGAATCCCATCCGAAGAAAGAGAGGACGACATGGTCGATAAAATTCTTCTCAAAAGTATGATCGAAAGATTGCCGCCGAGGGAAAAGAAAATCATCATAATGAGATATTACAGAGATAACACCCAAAGCGAGATAGCCGAAGCGCTCGGCGTTTCACAAGTGCAGATATCGAGAATAGAAAATAAAATCATCGAATCTTTCAAAAAACAAATTTAATCAACCTTTTTCCCGGCGTTTTCTTGACATTTTACATGCGTAAAGTATATAATTCTGCTATGAGAATGAGAAGAAAAAGCCGTCTGGACGAGCGAGTCGCCGCCTGCGGAAAGTACTTACTGAAAACCGAAAGCGAAGATTTTTATGCGAAACCGACCGAAAACAGATATGATTTTATCGATCTGAACAAAGTTTTCGGCAACTCCGCGCCCGTCATGCTCGAAATAGGCTGCGGAAAGGGCGGATTTGCCTTTAAGCATGCCGAAAGATATCCTGACGTGAATCTTATCGCCGTGGAAAAAATCAGCAACGTAATAATCGAAGCGTGCGAAAAAGCGGACGCGGAAAAACCTGCGAATCTCAGATTTATGAACGTCGGCGCGGAAAATCTGCTTTATTATCTCAAACCCGGAACGGTTTCGAGGATTTATCTTAATTTTTCCTGTCCTTATCCGAAATACACTTACAGAAACAGACGTCTGACTTATTACAGATATCTCGAAATTTACAAAAAACTTTTGACTATTGACGGAGAAATACGTTTAAAAACCGACAACAGAGAATTTTTCGAATTTTCGTTGCAATCTCTTTCCGAAAACGGTTTCACGCTTAAAAATATCTCTCTCGACCTTCATTCGGACGATTTATCCGAAAATATCGAAACGGAATACGAAAAAATGTTCGTTTCGCAGGGGAAAAGAATATATAAACTCGAAGCGTATATTAAACGCTGATTTATAAAAAACGATCGGATAACCGCGGTCGTTTTTTTTTGCTCAGCCGCAGGCGATTGTTAAAACAGACAGATATTTAAAAAACAATGCCAGGCAAGTCTGACGTAGAATTTTATTATTGGCTGACATAATAAAAACCGCGATTTGCCTCGCGGTTTTTTATGCTTTAAAGTCGTTCTATAAAATTAACCGTTGCATATATTTATCATAGGACAAGTATGCTGAAATTTTTACCGGAGCGTGACAGGGGCGAAATACTCGCGATAAGAGGAGCGATAGAGGAGTTGCGCATAAGAGTCGGTCAACCGATAAACGCGCTGTATTCCTTCGAAGGCGAACGAAAAAGGAAGATTTTATCGCGAATTTATACCGGCGAGGATATTGAAAATATAATAATGAAACTTTGCGATTATACCTTTTATTCCAAGGAGGAATCGATAAAACAAGGTTTTATAACTTCGTCGGAAGGAGAGAGAGTCGGAATCTGCGGGAACGTCGTCAAAAAAAACGGCGAGGTATCGACAATCAAGCAGATTACGTCGCTCTGCGTTCGTCTCCCTAACGACGTCGATGGAATAGCGCGCTCGTTTTTTCGCGAATATGCACAAAAAGCGGTCGGTTGCCTTGTGATTTCGCCGCCCGGGCAGGGGAAAACGACTTTTCTGAGAGATTTGGGAAGAATTTATTCCGACAAGTTGAACAAGAACGTCGTTTTTATCGACGAACGCGACGAGTTTTCGGCGAGCGGCAGATTTTATCTCGGTAAAAATTCAGACGTGCTTACATACGCGGACAAGGATTACGGTTTTTCGTGCGGTGTGAGAACGCTTGCTCCCGAGGTTATAGTTTGTGACGAAATTATGAACGAGGGTGATATACTCGCTTGCGAAAAGACGTCTGCGTCGGGTGTTAAAGTGCTTGCTTCGGCGCACTCGGACAACCTAAAAAACCTTTTAAAAAAACCGATATTTACTGAGATTATTAAAAATCGCGTATTTGATTTTTACGTGGAACTTTCCTATGGAGGAAAGATAACGGTTTATGACGAAGCGGGTGTGAAATGTTAAAAATTCTTATCGGCGTTACGGTTGTTTTTCTGTGTACGGCAATCGGCGCGGCTTATTCGGGAGTATATAAAAAGCGGGTTGATTTTTACTCGTCGGTTTTGTCTTTTAATTCCGAATTGAAGAGAAATCTTATTTTTCGTCGCGAGAATATCGCCGGAATACTGCGATCAAAAAAAGAGTATTCTTTGTTGTGCGGGCTATATCATTCGGACGACGGGGCGGAAAATCGGACGGCGCCGGAATTTCTCACGCAGGAACAATTTGCCATCATAAGCGATTATTTTTTTTCAGTCGGCAAAAGGGACGGCGAGGCGGAAGAACAATTTCTCGATTATTACGGCGAAGTTTTTAAAGCGGAACTCGAAAAATGTAACGCCGAAAATAAGAAATATAAAAGTTTAGGCAAAAAGTTGGGTTTAAGTCTCGGTTTAGTATTTTTCATCTTGATATTGTGAGAAAATTATGGGTATAGAGATTATTTTTAAACTTGCGGCGATAGGAATCCTTATAACCGTGATATGTCAGATACTTAAAAAATCGGGCAACGACGATATTGCGACGCTTGTCGCCTTAGCGGGACTTGTCATCGCTTTGACTCTCGTGATCAGCATGATAAGCGAATTGTTTACTTCCATAAAAGACATATTCGACCTGTATTGAAATGGAAATCTGTAAAATAGTGGCGATCGGGATAATATCGGTGATTCTCGTCGCTTACCTGAAAACCTTAAACAACGAAATCGCGGTTATCGCAGGGGTGGCGAGCGGTTTGCTTATAATTATTCTGTCCTTGACTTACGTGAAAGAGTTTGTTACTTTCTTTTCGGAGTTGGCCAATAAAGGCGGTATAGACGGTTCCGTGTTTAAACTTTCGCTGAAAATTATCGCGATATCTTATCTTGTCGATTTCTCGAGCGGGGTCGCGAGCGATTTCGGACAGGGCGCTTTGGGTGAGAAAATTCAGTTTGCGGGAAAGGTCATTATGATAACTCTCGCTATGCCGCTTATAACCGATATGATTCAAACCGTGGTCGGACTGCTATGAAAAAGAAAATCATAATCTTTTTAATAATTCCGCTTTTTATCTTGCTTTTTTCGACAAATTACGTCTATGCGAAAGCGGACTCAATAATCGATAATGCGGGCAATGCGGACGAAATCGAGAGTATTGCCGACGAGATTTACAACGGACTTGACACTTCGGAAATCGAGAAATATCTCGCCGATCTTATTCCTCCGTTTGCCAGCGGCGGCAGCCTTAAAGATTTTATAAAAAGGATGATAAAGAGCGAAAGCGAAAATTACGAAACGCTTTTTGATTATTTGATTTCGTTGGTGACGAGCGCGTTCAGAGAGCAGTTGCCCGCATTCGTTTCGCTGTTTGTTCTGATTGTTTTTGCTTCGCTGTTGAAAATTTTTGCTCCGTCGGACAAGTCCGGGGCGGGAGAACTGGCAAATTACGCTATTTTTACGGCGATAATCTGCATCGTGGCGGGCGTGGTTTACGGAACGATAGCCAAAGCCGAATCGACGCTCGATAAATTGTCCGGATTTATCGAAGCGGTTTATCCGATCGTGATGACTCTTACGGTTGCCTGCGGAGCGACGAATTCATCGCTTACGGTAACGCCCGCCGCATTATTTGTTTCGAATACTGTTATCGTACTCGTTAAAAACGTGTTTTTTCCGATAATCGTTTTTATGTTCGTCGCATCGATTGTTTCAAATCTCAACAAATCAATAAAATTGAAGAATTTATTTGGATTTCTGTCGACTTTTATGAAATGGGCTATCGGGCTTTTTACGGTCGTGTTTTCATTTTTTCTCGGGCTGAACGGACTGAATTCGGGCTATCTGGACGGGCTTGGATACAAGACGGCTAAATACGCTTTGGGGACTACGCTTCCTCTTGTCGGCAGCGTAGTCGGAGAAGGAATGAATTTGATCGTCGCTTCTGCGGCGATTATAAAGAACGCATTAGGCGCGCTTACCGTTCTGATAGTTTTTTCGGTCGCGGTTATCCCGATTATAGAGATTATCGTTTTAACGCTTGTTCTGAAACTTATCGCCGCGGTAACCGAACCGTTTTCCGACGGCAGGACGGGCGAATTTATTTCGGGCGGAATTTCTGTCATCAATTTCGTGATAGCCGCGCTTGTGATCGTGACCTTTATGTATATAGTGACTTTCGTTGCGGTTATAGGCTGTACCGGATATGTATTTTCCTGAAAAATGAAGACTTACATAATATCGATTTTTATAACGGTAATACTGATTTCACTTGCGCAGATAATCTTGCCGAAAGGCAAAATATCCGTTGCGGCGACAGGAATTTTATCGTTCGTGATGATATTTTGCTTTTTAAAACCGCTCAACACGCTTTCCTTTGACGTCGGGACGCAAGAGGAGCAGACGAACGAAAGTTTACAGGCGGACAACATAGCCGCGTTCAACGATTTTGTCGACAGAAGTCTTGAAAAGTATTATTCGACGGCGTTTAAGGAAGTTCTTAAAGAGAACAATCTGATATGCGAGAGAGTCGTTGTCGAAATATGCGATAAAAATTTAACGAAAACGGAGATTTATTTAAGCAATCCGGTTATGTCGGACGATTCAGAGCATATAAATATTAACGTAATAACCGATTACGTCGCAAACTTACTCGGGTTGCAAAGAGAGATAGTGACCGTATATGGATAACGAAAAAAGCCGTAAAATCAAAAAAGAATACGTCATCGCCGCCGTTTTATTCATTGTCGTTGTCGCCGTTGCGTTCTTTTCGCTGAACAAAAACGATAGCGATGAACCGAAGAGCGAAACCGAATATTATGTCTGCGCTCTCGAGGACAAACTCGAAAAGGCGATTTCCGGAATAGACGGAATAAAAAAAGTCAGAGTAGTCGTTTCGGTTTCCGGCGCAGTTGAAAAACTCTACCAGACGGACGAGAAAAGCGTAACCGAAAACGGAAAAACGACGGTTACCACGTCGACGGTTTTTTCGGGTGGCAAGCCGCTGCAAATCGGCGAGAAATATCCGGAAATCACCGGTGTTCTGGTTGTCGTCAAAGGAGTTAACGACGTCACCGCGAAATTGAATGTTCTCGACGCAGTCACCGCCGTGTTCGATATTTCCTGTGATAAAATCAGGATAATCGCTCAATAAAAAAGAAACGAAAAAGACGCGCGGTAGTCCGGATTTTATCACTTTATCCGACGCGACGTTTTTATAAAAATTTTAATCGACCAAAAAATAATAAAGGAGAAAAAACCATGTCAAAAAAGAAAAAAATCATCGTATTGTCCTGTATGATCGCCTTGCTCGTAACAACGGCGGTGCTTAACTTCGTGTTTGCTCAGTCCGTTTCGGCTAATAACGACGCGACCCCGACCGCGAGTTATTTCACGGAAGTGAAATCGACGAGAAACACGTCCAGAAACAAGCAACTCGCTCAGATCGACGAAGTGATATCGTCCAACGTGGAAAACGAAGATGCAAAGAACGAAGCGCTCGCAATGAAACTCAAAATCTCGAAGATTATGGAGCAGGAAAACCTTCTCGAAAATCTCATCAAAGCCAAAGGCTACGACGAAGTCGCCGTGACGATAGGGATGAGTTCCGATAACGTAAGCATAATCGTTAAAGACGCCGAGTTTGATCAGGACGACGCGATACTTATTTACACCATCTGCGCAAACGAAGTCAACGCTTCGCCGGATAACGTTTATATTCAGGCAATTTCGTGATAATTCGCGATAACGTCGAATAAATTCGGTAAAACGCTTTTCAAAAGGGAAAAAGTGTGATATAATACTTAAAAAGTATTATACGCCGTCAGGCGAACCGAGGTTTATCGTGGCAGATTACAAAAACAACGTTTCCGAAAAGAAAGGTAAAGTTATTTACAATATAGGTATCGTCAAAGGTATTGTCAGGCTTGCCGTTGAAGACGTTTCCGGCGTTGCCATTCAGCATAAGAAAAGAACCGTAAAAAAGAGTACGGACGGCATTAAGGTCGACTGTTCCAACGGGCTTATCAACGTTGCCGTTTCGGTTGACGTGTATTACGGATACGGTATTTCGGACGTCGCTTACGATATCCAGCGCAACATAAAACACAGCGTCGAGTCGATGTCGAAATACAAAATCGGCACTATCGACGTTAAAGTGAACGGTGTTATCTTCCCGGAAGAAAACGCCACGGCATAATAGTGACGCGCGGTTTACAGACAATTTAAAATTTTTCCGTAAAATCTCGGTTGTCGCTTTTTTGCGGCGATCGGGATTTATGTCGGTCAAAAGGGAAACACGCCGTCGGACAACGGCTGCATTGTTTTTTCCGGCATACGGTATTAATACAAGAGAGGATTTATGAGAAGAGATTCGAGAGAAGCGGTTTACAAGATTTTATACGCAGATTTATTTTACGAAAACGACGATGAATTCGAAAAGGAAACGATGACGGAATCGTCTCTTTCCAAAGACGATGAGGCATTTGCAAACGCGCTTCTTTCCGTAATAAAAGAACATAAAAGCGAACTTGAGGAAATAATCGATAAACATGCGCGGGGCTATCGCTTCGAGCGCATTTTTTCTACCGATAAATGCGCGCTTTATATAGCGGTCGCCGAAATGAAGTATTTTGACGACATTCCTCCCGTCGTTTCGATAGACGAAGCCCTCGCCCTCGTCAGGAAGTATTCCACCGATGAGAGCCTTAATTTCGTCAACGGCATACTTGCTTCCGTCAAAAAGGAATTGGAGGCGTGATATGCAATTAATCGACGGAAAACTCGTCGCTAAGACGATAAGAGAAGATTTAAAACAGAAAATCGCCGAGGCATACGATAAATACGGCAAGAAATTCGCCCTGACGGTGATAATAGCCGGCGAAGATCCCGCTTCTCAGATCTATGTGCGCGGCAAAAGCAAGGCTTGCGAAGAGGCGGGGATTATTTCCGAAACGGTCGTTCTTCCCGAAACGATTTCTCAAGCCGAAATAGAAAATATAGTCAAAGAAAAAGTCGCGGACGATAAAATCGACGGAGTTCTCGTGCAACTTCCGCTCCCGCGCCATATCGACGAGGAGAGCGTTCTTAAACTTATTCCGCCCGAAAAAGACGTCGACGGTTTCAGCGAAAGCAATATAGGTCGACTTGCCCTGTTTTCGGATAACGGACTTTATTCCTGCACGCCGTACGGAATAATCAAACTTCTCGAATATTACGACATTCCGCTTAAAGGAAAACACGCGGTAGTTGTCGGCAGAAGCAACATAGTCGGCAAGCCCGTCGCGCTTATGCTTTTAAAGAAAGACTGCACGGTCACGATTTGCCACAGCAAAACCGAAAATCTCGCCGAAATAACCAAAACCGCAGATATTCTTGTCTGCGCGGTTGGCAAAAGAAACATCATAACGGCAGATATGGTCAAGGACGGTGTGGTTATCGTCGACGCGGGCATAAACAGAGTGGACGGCAAAGTTTACGGCGACGTTGACTTTGAAAACGTGAGCAAAAAAGCGTCTTACATAACGCCGGTTCCGGGCGGAGTCGGACCGATGACGATCACGATGCTGCTTTATAACACATATGTTACCGGAATGAGGAAAATTCAAAAATGACCAAAGCGGAATATAATGCAAAATATGCTGCAATTACAGACGATTTTATAAAGTATTCCGAAACCGTTTTTGGCGGAATATCCACTCCTAACGCCCTGGCGGACGCGATGAAATACAGTTTCTTTGCCGGCGGAAAAAGGATAAGACCCGTTTTGACGATTGCCTTCGGCGACGCGCTCGGGCTTGACAAAAACGTCGTTATGCCGTTTGCGTTCGGGCTGGAATGTATTCATACTTATTCGCTCATTCACGACGATTTGCCGGCGATGGACAACGATTCGCTCCGTCGCGGAAAACCGTCTTGCCACGTTAAATACGGGGAAGCGACCGCGCTTCTGGCCGGCGACGCGCTTTTGAATTTCGCGTTCGAGCATATCCTCGGCGTTATTTCGACCAAAAACGAAATAAACGCCCTTAAATGCCTTGCCGATTGCGCGGGGTGCAGGGGGATGGTTTCCGGACAAGTTTCGGACAAGGAAAGCGAAAACTCCTTTGAAAAGAGCGAAGAGAAACTTTTTGAAACTTACGAACTTAAAACCGGAAAACTTCTCACCGCGCCGTTCGCTATGACGGCTCTTTTGAAAGGCGAAAAAGAATTTGTGCATGTAGCGGAAAATATAGGAAATAATTTCGGAAAGGCGTTTCAATTTGCCGACGATCTGAAGGACGTTTTGCTTTCGTCCGAGCAAACCGGAAAAACTTCCGGCAAAGACGCGCGCGAACGTAAATTTACATCCGTATCGGTCTACGGCGTGGCAAAAGTTAAAACGGAAATACGTGCGCTTATAGGGAAAACAGTAGAAGAACTCAAGAAACTGCCCGGAACGGAATTTCTTGTGTGCCTCGTCGAATCGATTGACGAATTTGTCGACGCGAAGGGTTTAAATACCGAATCATCGGGCATTAAAATATGAGATTGGACGCGTATTTGTTTACCGTAAAAAAATTTCCGTCGCGGACTAAATCGGCTGAGGCTATAGAGAAAGGTTTGGTTTCGATAAACGGCAAAACAGTTTTAAAACCGTCGCAAAACGTAAACGATAGTGACGTTGTAATCGTCCGCGAGAACGACGAATTCGTTTCAAACGGCGGGTGTAAACTCGAAAAGGCTCTTTCCGATTTCGGTGTTGACGTTAAAGGACTTATTTTTGCGGACGTCGGCGCAAGTACAGGCGGTTTTACCGATTGTCTGCTTCGTCGTGGTGCGAAAAAGGTTTTCGCGATAGACGTTGGCGAAAGCCAATTGAGCGAAAAATTGAGAAACGACGACAGAGTGGTCGTCATCGATAATTTCAACGCGAGAAACTTGACTGCAGACGTTTTGGGCGAGTTTGCGGACGGCGTAACGTGCGACGTCAGTTTTATTTCGCTGACTTATGTTTTAAAACCGATATGCGACGTTCTTAAAGACGACGGATTTGCCGTGGTGCTTCTAAAACCGCAGTTTGAATGCGGAAAAAAAGAATTGAACAAAAACGGAATAGTCATGTCGTTAAAAGCGAGGCTCGAATGCGCTCTGAAAATAAAGACGTTCGCCGTTTCGGTTGGGTTAACGCCGATAAAATTCACTTTTGCTCCGATAAAACCGGGTAAGAACGTAGAATATCTCTTTTTACTGACTAAAAAAAGAGCCGCGGCGATTACCGATAAAGAAATAAACGACGTGATCATGAAAGCGTGAAAACGCCTGTTTGAACGAATTATAGTTTTAGAAAATATGAAAAATATTGCTTTTTTTGAAAAAAAGAATATCGAGGGAACGCCGTGCGGCTTCGAAACGCTGAAAAAACTTCTCGGCGACGATTATTGTTGTTTTCACGTCGGCGAAGCGGACGTTATTCCCGACCTGATCGTTGTTATCGGCGGCGACGGCACGATTTTGCGTACCGCCTCTTACGCCGTGAATACCGGCGCGCCCATTCTTGCGATTAATGCGGGAACCGTGGGTTTTTTGAGCAGTTATGAGAGCGGCGACGTTGAAAAATGCGTTAAAGATATAAAGAGCGACGCGCTGATTATTTCGGAAAGGAGCGTTCTTAGCGTTAAAGCGGGAGAAAACGAATATATCGCATTAAACGACGCGGTTGTTGAAAGAGACCGCTCAATCGACGGAAAAACGATCGTGACGAAACTTGACGTTTCCATCGACGGGCAGTTGGTTTATAATCTTTCGGCAGACGGCGTAATCGTCGCGACGCCGACGGGTTCTACGGCATATTCGCTTTCGGCGGGTGGAGTAATTCTTGCCCCCGATCTGAAATCGTTTATCGTAACGCCTATCTGCTCGCATGCGCTCGGTACCCGCCCCGTGGTTTTTAACGACGAGAGCAAACTCGGAATAACGGTCGGGGATAATTCGTGCGATTGCGTACTGAGCGTGGACGGCAGACCGGTCGAGAAACTTCGGACAAACTCTTCCGTCACGATTTCAAAATATGTAAAATGTTTAAAAATCGTTGATAATAACAGCAATTTTTACAAGAGATTACATTGTAAACTTTAAGGTGAGATTATGACTAAAAAAGTAAGACAAAACAAGATTATCGAAATTATTTCGACAACCGAAATCGATACGCAGGAGGAACTTGCTCAGATTCTCAACGCGTCGGGTTTTAACGTTACGCAGGCAACTGTTTCGAGAGACGTAAAAGAACTCGGGCTTATAAAAATCAACGGATCCAAATGCAAGCACAGATACTCGATAACGAGTTACCATAACGAAACTACTCACGACGATAAGTTTTTGCATCTTTTCAGAAACTGCGTCGTCGATATTATACGCGCTCAGAATCTCGTTGTCGTCAAAACCCTTGGCGGAAACGGAAATTCCGCGGGCGTTCTCGTCGATAAACTCAATATTAAGGAAATCGTCGGCAGCGTTGCCGGCGACGACACTTTGCTTATCGTTACACATTCGGAAAAAGACGCCGAAGTCGTACTCGAATCTTTAAAAAAATTAATCTCTTACAAAAATTACCGTAATGATTAAGTCTTTACATTTGAAAAACATCGCGCTTATCGAAAACGCGGAAATAGGTTTCGAGCGAGGGCTTAACGTCCTTTCGGGCGAAACGGGTTCAGGCAAATCGGTTATAATCGATTCGATCAACTTCGTTCTCGGCGCAAAAGCGGACAAGTCTATGATAAGATTCGGCGAAAACGAATGTCTTGCGTCGGCTGTTTTCGATATTTCCGGCTTAACGGAAGTCAAAAAGGTTTTAGCCGATCTCGACGTCGAAGAATCGGACGAACTTATCGTGACGAGAAAACTTTCTCAGGATTCGAAAAGTTCGCTAAAAGTCAACGGAATTCCTTTTACGCTTTCGATGCTTAAAAACGTTACGTCGCTGCTTGTTGACGTACACGGACAGAGCGAACATTATTCTTTGCTCAAAGAATCCGAGCAACTCGGCGTTCTCGATAAATTTGCGGGCGACGAACTTTCGTCGATTAAAGATCAATGTTCGGAATTATGCAACAAACTCAGGGCGACGGATGATAAATTGAAATCGTTTGGCGGAAGCGAAAGCGATCGTGCGATAAAAGCGGACATTCTGAAATTTCAGATAGAGGAAATCGAGAGCGCGGAAATCAGAGAAGGCGAAGAAAACGAACTCGCAGCGCAAAAAAAGAAAATTCAGAGCGCGGAAAAACTTTCCGAAGCGTTTGCCGTCGTGCAGGGTGCTTTGAGCGGCGAAAACTGCGCCATAGATTATATTAATTCGGCAATAAGGGGGCTTTCACCGATAACAGGACTTGACGACGAATATCTCGCGTTGTACGACAGATTGAAGTCGGTTTCGGAGGAATTGAACGACGTTTCGTCCTCAGTCGAATCCATGGCGGAAAATATCGACATAGACGAGGAAACCGCCGATAAAATCGAGGAAAGGCTCGACAAAATAAAGGCTCTTAAAAGGAAATACGGCGCGGACGAAAAAGCCGTGCTTGAATTTTTGAACAATGCGCGCGCCGAATATGACAGACTGATCGATTTTGACGCGGAATATGAAAAACTCACCGCAGAAAAGCAAAGTTTGCTTGACAAACTTAACGGATTATATGTGAAAATGTCCGAAATCCGCCGTGAAACTGCAAAAAAACTCATTTCGGGTATCACCGCTCAATTAAGAGAACTCGGGATGAAAGACGCCCGCTTCGACGTGGAATTCGACGATTTAAAACGAGCGACGGACAAACAGTACGGAGCAAACGGCGGCGATTCGGTCACGTTTTTGTTTTCGGCAAACCTCGGCGAGCCGGTCAAACCTATGTCGAAGATAATAAGCGGCGGCGAAATGAGCAGATTTATGCTTGCGCTTAAAACCGTCATTTCGTCATACCACGGAATTTCGACGTATATTTTCGACGAAATCGACGCAGGAATCAGCGGGAAGACCGCTGAAATCGTTGCGGAAAAATTTGCCGAAATTTCGAGAAGTATTCAGGTTATCGCAATATCGCACCTGCCGCAGATCATTTCCTTTGCAGATACGTCTTTCAAAATATCCAAGCGGTCTGACGGCGAGAAAACGTTTACTTTAATAAATAAACTCGACGACAACTCCAAAACGGAAGAAGTCGTAAGGCTTATCGGCGGAGATATGTCGAGCATTTCGGCTGTAAACCACGCGCGTGAGATGATAACAAAAGCCGACAATTTCAAAAAAAGTTTAAATCCCGATTTCTGATCGGGATTTTTCTTAGTGATAACGAATGGAATCCCTAGGGATTTCGTTTGTATAATATTTCCGTTCGTATAATATTACGGTTTGAGCACATACTTGATTTTGTGACGGGCAATCACCTGTGGCTAAGGAGAGGCTGATGCGAAAAAAGTTCAGATTATTATTAGCAATAGTTTTATCGTTGATTCTGTCTTTATCGTTGAATGTTTACAGCGCGACGGCTGAAACCGAAAGTCGGTTTTTGTATCTCGGCGGAATTCCCGCCGGGTTTACGCTTAAAACAAGAGGCGTTACGGTGATAGGGCTTAGCGATATCGTGACAAAAGATGGGATTTTCTCTCCCGCTAAAAACGCAGACATAAAAGTCGGCGACGTTATATTATCGATAAACGACAAACCGATAAACGGTTCGAAATCAATTACGGCTATTTTAAATAAAGAAGGCAATTCTCCGGTGAAAATCGAAGTTGAGCGCAACGGAGAAACGTTGATTAAATTCGTTCAGCCGCATAAGGACGGCGATGGAATATATAAACTCGGTTTTTTTCTGAGAGATGATCTTAACGGAATTGGAACGATAACTTATTTTGAAGAAAACGGCGATTTTGCGTCGCTGGGGCATCCCGTTTCGGACGATAATGGAAAAACAATCGATATGAGTACCGGAAAAGCCTATTTGTGTTCCATAATAAACATCGTTAAGGGCGAACGCGGGAAAGCGGGAGAACTTAAAGGAATTTTCGTTGAAGATAACCCGATAGGCACGCTTACCGAAAACAGACAAACGGGTTTATACGGTAAGGCGGACGGGAGTTATGATTACGAAAAACTTCCTAGAACCGAAATAGGCGAAGCGATTATCGGAAAAGCAACCGTAACTACCTGCATCGACGGCGTAGTGCCGAAAGATTATCAGATAAGCATCGTTAAAATTGAAAAAAATAATAAGGAAAATAAGAATTTCGTTATAAAAATCCTTGATAAAGAGCTGCTTTCGATAACCAACGGAATTTTGCAGGGAATGAGCGGAAGTCCGATCGTTCAGGGCGGAAAAATCGTAGGCGCGGTAACCCATGTGTTTATTAACGACCCATCGAGAGGTTTCGGTATTTCAATCGATAAAATGCTCGAAAAATGACATTTTGAGGCGAAAAAACTCATAGACTTATAATAAGTTTGTGAGTTTTATTTTTATGCCGTTATTGAAAGATAAACTGAAAATACTCAAATGCAATATCGTATTACTGATTTTCTTATCCGCAACTTTTATTCTCGGCTTCATCCTCGGGGTGTTCTTCAGAAATAATTGTTGCGATTCACCGTATTTTAACGGAGTATATACTTATTATATTTGCATTTTTAACATCGAAACAAGCGTTTTTGCGATTTTCTTCAAACGGTTTTTTGCGTGCCTCGGCGTTTATCTGGTCATATTTCTTTTGGGGCTGAACAAATACAGTGCGTTCGTTTCTTCGATTATCCTTTTTTACAGAGGGCTGATCCTGGGGAGCGTCGCGGCGATTTTTATATCTCTTTACGGAATATCGGGCTTTCTTGTTTACGTCCTTCTCGTTTTGATTCAGAACCTGATAATAACCGCGGGAATGATTGTCGCCGTCGTTTTGAACGCGTATTATTCCGATAGTCCGTTAAACTGCAAAATCAACGACCTTATCGCTGATTTTATCGTTTCTTTCGCCGTATGCCTTGCAGGGATTTTATACGAACTGCTTTTTCTCACGTTCGTTTTAAGACCGCTTACATTATGGTTCTGAATAATAGATAAAATTTTAAACATACTTGTTTCATAACCGGGGCTTGTTGAATCATTCCCGGCAACAGAGGTGTAAGTATGAGAAAAAAATTTTTATCGTTAATTATAGCGGTTATCCTGGCGCTGGCGATTTACCCCGTGAAAATAATCGCTTCGGCGAATCCCGACAAGAGTTATAAAACTTGCTCGTTATATCTGACGGAAACCGGAACGGGAGAGGTTATCTATGCCAAGAACGAAAACGAAAGACGTCCCATTGCAAGCATGACGAAAATTATGCTTCTTAACCTGTGTTTCGAGGCGATAGAAAACGGCGAACTCAACTTCGACGAAAAGATTACCGTCTCCAAAACGGCAAGCGGAATGGGCGGTTCTCAGGTTTTTCTCGAAGCGGACGAAAAATATAAGGCGGAAGATCTGATTAAAAGCATAATCGTTGCCTCTGCAAACGATGCGTCCGTTGCGATGGCGGAAAGATTGTTCGGGAGCGAAGCAGAATGCGTGTCGGCGATGAACGCAAGATGCGGGGAATGGAATCTCGGAAACACGCTTTTCTCAAATTGTACCGGACTGCCGAAGCCCACGCAATATTCCAGCGCAAAAGACGTTGCGATTATGATTTCTAAACTTATCGCCCATAAAGATTATTTCAGATTTTCTAAGATCTGGACGGATGAAATAGAGCATAAAACGGGCAGAAAGACGGGGCTTACAAACACGAATAAACTCGTCAGATTTTACGACGGTTGCGACGGCGGGAAAACCGGTTTTACGTCCGATTCGGGTTTCTGCCTTGCGGCAACGGCGAAAAGGGGTGCGCTCAGGCTTATAGCGGTCGCAATAAACTCTCCCGATTCAAAGACGAGATTCGCCGAGGTTTCGTCACTGTTTAACTATGGTTTTGAAAACTTTACTTCCAAAAACGTCGTCGATTCGTCCAGACCTCTCGATCTTGACGTTAAAGTTGACAAAGGAACGAAAGAAAAGATTAAAATTATTCCCGAAAGCGACGTTTATGTTTTTTCGGAAAGAAATAAAAAGGAAAACGTGACGGTCGATTTTAAACCAGATAAGGTCGTCGCGCCGGTCAAAAAGGGGGATCGGGTAGGGGAACTGATCGTTTACAGAGATAACGTTGAATATAAGCGCGTGGGTGTTCAGGCTTTCGAGGACGTTTCAAAAAAGACGTATTTCGACTACGTTAAAAATATAGGCGAAAAATGGTAAAGGAAACGCAAGCGATAAAAGAAAAGCGAGGAGTTAATTCTCTTCGCTTTTTACTTTCTCATAGTTTTTTGCTAATTCCGCAAATCTGTGATATTCGGATTTTTTAACGCGGAGTTTAATCTCGATTTTGTCGTCGAGGTATTTTATTTCGGCGTGCTCGGCATATTTCTTTTGTTTGAAAAAGAGGTCTTGTTTTGAATAATCGAGACATATAACGCACTCGACAAACTGATCGTCAAAGAAATTTTCGATTCTCGCTTTCAGGCAGTCAATGCCTTCTCCGGTCTTTGCAGAAACGATTATCCCGTTTTTATCACAAAACGTAAAATCGCTTATGTTATCGCATTTATTATAAACTTTTATGACAGGCGCAATAACGCCTATTTCCTTTAAAATCCTATCCGTCGTTTCGGATTGCGAAACGAAATCATGCGTCAGGTCACACACGTTCAGAATGAGATCCGCGCTTTTTATGCACGACAAGGTCGATTTGAAAGCCTCGATAAGATCCGTCGGAATATCCCTTATAAAGCCGACTGTGTCAAAGAAAACGACGTCTGTTTTTCCGAGCCTTACTTTTCGCGCCGTCGGGTCGAGCGTGGCGAAAAGTCTGTCTTCGGCAAGCACGTCGCTGCCGGACAACAGATTTAAAAGAGTAGATTTTCCGGCGTTTGTATATCCCGCAAGCGCAACGGTCAAAACGCCGTTTTTGCTCCTTCGCTCGTTCTGAAGTTCGCGTCTTTCCGCAAGTTCTTTTAATTGTGATTTAAGGTTCTTTATCCGGCTGAGAATGTGTCGTCTGTCCGTTTCGAGTTTTGTTTCGCCCGGACCTCGCGTGCCGATGCCTCCGCCTAATCTCGACAGGGATTTTCCCTGACCTTTGAGC
>JALETB010000068.1 GCA_022781715.1 Clostridiales bacterium
CTGTAAATTAATCTGTGATATTTTTCCCGAAATATTTTTTATATAATCTCGAAACGTAATTCGGATCTGAAAAACCCAGTTGATACGCCGCTTCTTTTATCGTTATTCCTTTTGTTGCGTTCAGTTCCTTGATTTTATATAGTTTCGCATAATTCGTATATTCGATTAAGGTCTGATTGGTTGCCGATTTGAATACTCTGCTTAAAAATCCCGGACTAATGCCGAGTTCCGCGGCAATGTCGCTTACTGTTACTTGTTTTGTAATGTTGTTCAATATATATATCTTCGCTTTTTTTGCATATCTGTCATAACCGAAATTTCTTTCATTTTTTTCGACTATTTTTTTGCAGATACTGTTTATTTCGTTTAAAAGGTCGAATATAAGGCTGTTTATTTTCATCGAAGTGTATGAATGGAACGAATAATCTTTTTCGACTTGCAGATTCATATTGTATTCTTCGATTATTTTTGTAAAAAGCGGTTTGACGTTCGGCATAGCGATAATTTCGTTGCTCGGAAGGAAGATTTTCGGTTCTTTATCCGAATATTCGAAGTCGATTGAAAACCCTATCGTAAGATGTTTCTGGTATTTATCGGTAAAAAGATTTTTCTTATTCGGATATAAATACGCCATAAGAGTATCTTCTTTCATAACAATTGTTTCTTGTTCGTCGGACAGCGTCAGGCTGCCTTCTTCGAGGTACGTCAGTTCTATAAATTGTTGTCTTGTCCTCAATTGTGTGATATACGAATGTGAAGAATATTCGTGTGCGTATTGTAAAACCGGCAGAGATTTTAAATTAATCGAATACATTGATTTTCACCTCCCGAATCTTCAAAATTTTATCAAATTTAATTTTATTATAACAATTATTTCCTAAATAGTCAATATTTAACGAAAGTTTGTGGAAAAATCATTGCCGATGAGGCTGTTGATTTTTTTGTTTTCAGGTCAGAATTGTCCAGAAATAACAGTATTGTGCATTGCTTTTAAGCGGAAGCGATGATAAAATAAAGAAAAACACTGCGGAGGTGGCTATGAAAAAAACGTTAAGCATACTTTTTGTTTTTGTGTTTTTGGCGGTTATATGTTCATGTTCGCCGAAAAACAACGGAAGCGATGCGGGCGAATCGTCAGAAAGCATTACCTATAATGGAGTTGTGCCTGAGTATTTTTCCGACGAAGAATTTTATATAGGAATGTGGGTCGGCCCTCCGACGGAATTTGTGGAATACGATGAAGACAAGAAGCCTGTTTCGACGAGGGCGGTGACCGACGAAGACTATGAGCGGCATTATAAACTCATTAAAGAGGCGGGATTCGGTTACGTCGACTGCGGACTCGGACAAACATCTGAATCTTATTATATAAAAATGTTGCCGTTTGCGGAAAAATACGGTTTGAAACAATATGTTTACGACGGCACGGTTAACAGATTGCTGTCCGACGCCGAGGCGGAAGACGAGTTTCTCGTGCGCGACGTAAAAAAAGCGTTGGCTAAATATACTAAATATTCTTCTTTTGCCGGGCTCAGAATCAAAGACGAACCGTCATATAGCGAGATAGCCGCTTTCGGCAGAGGAAGTAAAATTTTTAAGCAGGCGTGTCCCGGCGCGTATTACTATATAAATCTTTTCCCGACTTACGCTTCGCCGTCGCTTATAAACAACGACTATGTTTCCTATATAAAAAAGTACGTCGAAGAAATCGACTCGCCGTTTATTTCGTATGACTTTTATGCAATGAAGGGGAACGGGAAAGTCAATACCGTGGCGGATTCGTTTTTATATAATATGCTCGAAGTGCGGAACGCGGCAAAAGATAAAGAAATGTGGACGTTTTTGCAAGCGATAAAATACGGCTCGAGAAATCGCGCGTTGACTTCCGTTGCCGACGCGACTTTTCAGGCTTATAGTTTTCTCGCGTTCGGAGGAAAGGGTATTCAATGGTTCTGTTATTTTTCTCCGCCGCCGCACACGGAATCCTTCGGCGAGGGGTGTATCGGTTGGAACGGCGAGCCGACGGCGGTTTACGACTATGTAAAAACGGCAAACCTCGAACTCAGAGATTTGCAGAGCGTATATTTCAATTTCGAATGGAAAGGATTCATGCTTAACGGCGAAAACGAAAATTTCGGACTCGTGAAAGGCAGAAGCGGGTATATCGCGGAACATCCGGGGATTAAGAGTTTCGATGCGGAAAAAGATACCTTGACGGGTGTTTTTAAAGACGCAGACGGAAGAGACGGATTTATGATCGTAAACTTCACCGAACCGTCGGGCGGATTATCCGATAAGGTTTCCGTAACGTTTAACGGCGCAACGGGCGCTTTGGTGTATAAACACGGAAAACCCGAAGTCGTCGGGCTTAAAAACGGAAAACTCGATATAGAGTTGGGTGCGGGCGAAGGTTATTTCGTTATTCCTCTCGCTTAAAATCCCGAATCGATAGACAAAAATAAGTAAGGAGAAAAATATGAAAAAGTTATCAGCGTTGATTGTTGCGGTCGTTCTTTTGTTGACGACGTTTATCGGTTGCGGAAAGAAAGAGGAAGTCGGCGGAGAATCTGCCGATTTTGCCGACGGCGTTACCGTGAGCGAAGATCTTAAAGAGGTTTACGTCGGAAGCAAGGAAGGTAAAAAGCGTATAAAAATCAGTTTCACCGACGCAGGTTACGGAAATGTGTGGATAAGAGTAATCGCCACTCATTTTGTTAAGGATAATCCGGAATACTGGGTTTATCTCAACGGGGATCCGTATCTGACGGATTCCGTCGCGACTCAACTTTCGACGGGAATTAATTTGCCGGATATTTATATGCCGCTCAGTTCTTCATGGCAGGCGTACGCCAGGGCGGGATGGCTGGAAGAACTTTCGGACGTTTATGACAAAAAGACGGACGACGGCAGAACGGTTTACGAGAAAATGGGCGAGAACTGGCAAAGGTATTGTATCGCCACGGATAAAGGCGTTAAAGGCAGATATGCTTTCCCTTGGACGGAAGGCGTTTCCGGTATAGTTTACAATGCCACGATGTTCGAGCAGAACGGTTGGAAGATTCCAGAAACGTTTGACGAACTCATTGCTTTATGCGACAAAATAAAATCAGATACAAACGGCAGAGTTTCACCGTTCGTGTATCCGGGAAGCATCGGCGGATATTTCGATTACCTCGGGATGACTTATTGGATGCAGGCTTCCGGAACGGACGGGGTTAAACAATTTTACGAATATAGCGACGCGGAAGTGTTCAATCCCGAAAAAGAGCCGAGAAAAGGACTCGGAGTCGCGCTTGGTTATTTCACGAAACTTTTCGGCCCGGACGCGGATTATTCTCTGACCGGATCCATGAGCAAGAACCACACCGAAGCGCAGATTGCCTTTTTGCAGGGAAAAGCGGCGATGATAATCAATGCGAGCTGGATGGAGCGCGAAATGATAAACGACATACCCGAAGGAACGACGATAGGAATGATGCGTTTCCCCTATATTGCCGAAGCAAAAAAAGAAGGAGACGAATACAAGAAAGTCAACTATTCGCCTCTTCCGGATTATATGATAATTCCGAAGCAGGCGGCGGAAAAAGAAGGCGCGAAAAAATTCCTTGCGTACCTTGCAGGCGATAAAATGCTGCAATATTTCTTCGATTACACAAGTGCGTTGATGCCGTTTGATTTTATGCCGGATACGACGAAAGCGTCACAGTTCGCAAAAGATTGCATAGCGATATGGTCGGATTCCGAAACTTATTTCGATCTTCCGACGGGAAGGCTCGGCAACTTCGTGAATAAATTCGTTTCGACGATACCTTATAATTCGCTTGTTTACGGAGTGGATCAGGACGGAACTACGGTTTCCAGATGGATGAATCAGGAATATTCGACCGCAAAGAGTAACTGGGCATACTGGACGTCGCTTGCGGATGAAATGGGAGCCTGAAAAGGATAATTACATATGGAAAAATCTGTGGAAAACGGCTCGTTTTTTAACGAGGGCGATAAAGGACGAAAAAGACTGACGAAAGCCCGCAAGCAGGAAATAATTTTTATGTGCGTAATGTTGTTTATTCCCGCCTTGCATTTTGCAGTGTTTACGGTATATATGAACATAAGCACCATATCGCTATCATTTATGAAAAAGAACATGATGGGCGATTACGTGTTTCTGAGCGATCCGTTTCAGAACTATAAGGAATTTTTCAGGGCGATAACGACGTCTTATTCAACCTTCCCGAAAGCGGTGAGAAACTCGCTGATTTTCTTTGCGCTGAACGATTTGATCGTCGTTCCGCTAAGCGTGATTCTTACGTATTTCCTGTATAAAAAGATATGGCTTCATCAGGTGTTCAGGATAGTGTTCTATCTGCCGTGCATTATATCGATTGTCGTAATGGTAATGGTTTACAGGTTTATGTTCGATTCGACCATAGGCGTTGCGGATGATCTTCTGAGATGGCTCGGGCTTGAACGGTTGATTCCGAAACACGGCTGGATGGGGACAAAAGAATCCGCTCTCGGGCTGGTCATAGGTTATTGTATCTGGGCGGGACTCGGCGGGAATCTTATAGTATTATCGGCGGCAATGGGAAGAGTTTCTCAGGACGTAACGGAATCGGCTCAACTTGACGGAATAGGATTTTTTCAGGAATTGTGGTATATAACGATTCCGCTCATCGGAACGACGCTCGGAACGCTGTATATGTTCGGAACGACGGTTATATTCAGTTTCTTTTTGCAGCCGAAACTGATAACGAACGGCGGACCGAACGGTGAAACGGTTACGATAATGATGTATATAACCGACGCCGTGAGAGGCGACGCCAACGATTTGTCGGGCGCTGCGGCGGTGGGAAATCTTATCGCGATCGTGGGAACTCCGCTCGTGTTTTTAACGCGTTGGGCGGTGGATAAAGTGTTCCCGTCTTACGAAATATAAAAAATTGCAGTAACCCTGCAAGGAGGAAATAAGATGAAAAAACTTGGCAAACTTATGGCGGTTCTTGCAATCGCGTGTCTTGCGTCGACGTCGTTTTTTACGGCAAACGCGCAAATTTCAACGGTCGACGTTGCCGAATCGATAATTACGTCGAGCGGTTCGTTTAATTCCGGCGACTGGAAAAAAGTCGGCGAAAACACCGAAAAGGTTTACACGACGAACGTTCAGGGCGACGTTGCGACCGTTACGAACGCTCCCGATTCGTATTTGTTTTTCGGAAATCCTTTCAAGTTCTCGGACGGCGACGTGAGCGTTTCTTTCGACTTGGTAAAAGTTTCCGCTGACGCCATGTTTACGACATGGGCTGCGCCGACGATTTCGATGATTTCCGGTACGTACTGGTTTTACGGCACGGGACACGGAGCGTATGCGAACTTTGTGGATAACTGGCATAACAGCAAAACTTACAACGAAGATTCGGAGTATCAAATCTGTAAAGACAAAGCGTTGACCGAGGCGTATGATATCGCCAACGGCTACGATCTTATGTCAAGCGGCGAATACGGCGCTCACATTGAAATGATTTACGCTGCCGACAGGTCGTTCGGAGTCAGGAAAAGCCTTTATCTTGCGGACGGATCTCTCGGCAATGCAGACGAAATCTGGTTTCAGAATACGTTCAGACCCTCGCAATTCAACACGGAAACGCCGTATTATGCCGTTTTGCAATTCAAGGGCGAGGAACTTACCATCGACAACATGAAAATCGAGCAGGGAAATAAATTGATTCAGAGCGAAGATTGCTCCGGAGAAGGCTGGCTCGTTGCGACTACCGGCGTTTTAACTCCCGACACTATGTGTTATTATGCCGGAAATACGGCTTGGCGTCAGGAATCGATTGCGAATCTGGCGATAAATAACCCTTCGAACGATAACAGAATCGTAACCGAACTTAAAATAAACGCGAACAAGGATCTCGACGACGCGTTTGTCGTGACCGGATCGATACAGTTTGAAAAACTGACGAAGAAATTCGGCTTTGCGTTTGGTCTTGAAACTCAGGGGCAGACTGTTGCCGACGAAAAAACGAGTTATCTGTATTTCCGTAATACAGACGGCGTTACTTACGTCAATGTTGCGGAAGGCGGCGTCGACGGAACGCCCGAATCTCTGGGCTTTGACGTTACTTCGCTCGGAGCCGTAGATTTCACGCTCGCTTGCAAGACCGACGGAACCGTAAATCTTACCGTAAAGGGAAAAACGGTTGAATTAAAAGTCAAAAATTACTCCGGCTATTTCGCAGTCGTTACCGACGGGGAAGGCGAGGCGATCGTTAAACTCGGCGTAAACACGAAAGTTACGAAATACGTTTTCAGAGGAAGAGAGGACGGAGCGGGAGTTTCGGACGCAAACTTCAACAACGGTTATGTCAATCCGGACGAATTCTTTGTAAATTCTTTCCCGGCGACAACTTTCAAAAATCCCGACGAGGCGAGAGGAATCGTTGCCGAAGACGGAAAACTTAAATTTGCGGGCACTGCGGTTACTTCCGCAATCGGAACCACGAAAAAGTATGCGGATTGCATAGTCGAATTTAAGTATGAAATATATCACGATGACGACAAACCCGAAGTCAACGCCGAATATCATAGCGAACTTAACGTCAATTTCGGTATATCCGAAGGCAATTCCGCGGGTTGGGCAGGTTCCGTTATGATCGGTTTGTTGCCGGACGGAAAAGAATCCCCCACGCCCGACAGTCCTTACGTTTTTGCGAGAGATTTCGTAAACGGGAACGGCGGAAACGATTATTCGTCTTTGATAGGCGATTACAAAATGTCGCCGACGGAAAAGGGAAAAACGAGAACGCACGCCGTTAAGATCGTCGTGATGAACGGAACGATTTCCGTTTATATGCAGGACGTGACAAGCGAAACTTTTGCGAAAGAAAGATACGTTAAAATCGGTGAATTCAAAGCGGCAAAATACTATGGTTATATTGCTCTCGCGACGGGCTCCAACGGATGGTTCAATATCGACGATCTTAAAATTACGCCGATAGACGATCCGAAACTCTCTGTAATGGAGAAAAATCTCGCTGAATATGTTGATTTTTCGGCAATAGAGGATGACCTCAGAGAAGTGAAACTCGGAACGCCCGTGATTAAGGCGAACGGGAACGTCGTTACGTGGAATGCCGTCGAAAAAGCGGAAGGATATATCGTAAACGTCGACGGAGTCGAACATATGCTCGGAAAGGATCAACTTTCCTTTACGGTTGAAGATGGCGAACATACCGTATTCGTGATCGCCAAGGGCAACGGCAAAGAAATTAAAGACAGCGAGGCGAGTTTAAGCGTTAAAGCGGGTAAGGCAAGCGAGCCTGCAAGCGGATCTGACGACTCGCAAAAAGAGAGCGGGAATTCGGGTAACGCCGAATCCTCGGGCGGAGGGTGTTTCTCCGCTGTCGGAAGCGCAACGGCTTTGTTTGGCGCAGTTGTTGCGGCGGCTGTAGTTATAAAAAGAAAAAGAAACGAAAGATAAAGAAGTGTTCTGCGGCGGAAACATTTGTTTCCGCCGCAGAAAGAAAAATATCGGGATAATAAGTAGGCTATGGTAAAAAATAAAATGAAATACCGTGTGAGCGCGGGACAAACCGTTACGAAAACGATTGTATTCGTTCTTTTCGTTATATACGCAGTTTCTCTGCTTTTTCCGTTTTGCTGGATGTTTTTAAATTCGTTCAAGGGCAGGAACGATTTTTTGTTCGACGTCTGGGGGTGCCGAAAAAGTGGCATTTCGAAAATTGGGTAAAGTGTTTCAATCTCACTTATAACAATCACAATATTCTGCAGATGTTCGGTAATTCGCTGATTTATATGGTAGGCTGTACTTCCGCGAGTGTGTTTTTCAGTGCGGTCACGGCTTACGTGCTTACCAAATATACTTTCCCGGGCAGTAAGCATATTTACAGTTTTACGTTCGTATTGATGATGATTCCGATGGTCGGAAATACTGCTGCGGCTTATAAACTTTATCACGATTTGCATTTTTATAACACTTACTACGGGTTGATTATCACTTCGTGCAGCGGATTCGGCTCTTGCTTCGTGTTGCTGTACGGATTTTTCAAGAACTTGTCCTGGACTTATGCCGAAGCGGCTTTTTTGGACGGAGCAGGGCATTTTTCGGTGTTTTTTAAGATAATGCTTCCGATGGCAATGCCGTGTGTGGCGGCAATGGCTATTTCTTCCGCGATAGGAATATGGAACGACTATTTTACGTTCTATATGTACGCGCCGGACAGAGTTACGATTGCTCTCGGACTTCAGGGGTTGGTCACGCAGACTCAGTACGGTAAAACGAGTTATCCCGAACTGTTTGCGGCGATGTTTGCGTCAATGGTGCCGATAATAATTCTCTATGCGGCGACTCAGAATCTTATCATAAAAAATACCGTTATAGGCGGAATAAAAGGCTGATGAAACAATTTTCGATAAATAATACGTTTGCGCTCGGCGGCTGGGTTACGCCTACCGGCGATTTACTCAATGAGAAAACGTTTAAAGATATAGCGGAATCGGGAATCAATCTTCTTTTTTGTTCGATTGTTCCGAGAAACGATTTCGAAGGCGTGAAAAAATTTGCCGGGTATTCGGAAAAATACGGTTTGAAAGTCGTTCTGGATGTGACCGAAGTGGCGGAAGATGATTTCGATGAGAAGGATTTTCTTATAAGGCTGGATTTTTACAAAAAAACGAGTTGTATAATCGGACTTTCGCTCGGCGACGAACCGGGATTGAAAAGTATTCCGAAAATCGAAAAAGCGGCGAAATATCTCAGGAAAATAAAAGGCGATTTATTTTTATATCTCAATAATTTGCCGATATACGCAACCAAAGAGCAACTTAACGGCGGCTGGTGGACTCCCGAAGCGAAAGAACTCGAAAACAAGGAATACGACGAGTTTATCGACGAAATGACGGCTCGGTCCGGCGTAGACGTTTTGTCTTACGATCATTATCCGTTTCGCGGAAATCCGGGAGAAAGCGATCCGCGCTATTTCGTTCAACTATCATTAACGAGAGAAATAGCGGAAAAATACAATTTACCGTTGTTTAATTTTACGCAGGTTACTTCGTGGAAAAAAGGCGAAGTGCGCAATACGACGGTTGCGGAAATTTCATGTCTTTGCGGAACTTCCGTTTGTTACGGAGTTACCGGGCTTGTTTATTTTTGTTGTTGCACGCCGGCAAGCGGCGTCGAGCAGTTTGAAAAGGCGATGATAGACGAATACGGAAATAAGACCGAATCGTTTTATTCCGTAAAAGCCGTGAACGAAAGACTTAAAACGGTATTCGATTGTATCTTCGGTGCAGAGCGTAAAGGAATAATCGTTGCGGGAAGATGTTTTGCGGAGGTTCCCGAAAAAGATCGGATTCAATCGTTCGGAGACTTAAAAAAAATAGAGGGCGACGGATTTATTGTCGGTTGTTTTGAGAAAAAACATTCTGAAATATACCTTATAGTAAACGTTTCTGTTTGTAGCGATAACGTTATAAAATTAAAATTCGATAATAATTCCGAGAAAAGGATTTATCTTGCGGAAAGCGAAAGCCTTTCCGAAGACGGACTTGTCGTTTCCGTTGAAGCGGGCGGTTTTGTCGTGGTCGTCGACAAGCAGGAGAGTTATGAAAAAAACAGAGTTGCGGATTAAACTTAAAGAAAACAGGATGTACGATTTTTCTGTTTACAACGGAAAAATCACAGATGTGAAAACAATCGGAAAAGAGAAAGACTATTCTTTGTCGGTTGAATCTTATAGCGGGCAAGGAACGGGAAGATGCCTTATAACCGCACGTCGGCATGACGGCGGTTTTACGTTTATGCCGGAAGACGCGAACGAAAAATATCCGGTTTATTATAAAAAGGAAGGCGTTATAATAACAACTGCGCCTGACGAGCGTACTTTCGACGAAATAGAAAAGCTTATCGCAAAAAGAAAAGGCATAACCGACAGAGAAAGATTCGAAAGCGAAAAAGAAATGACGCTTGAGGAAGCAAATACGCTCGAGAAAAGATCGTGTCCGACGTTTTTGTCGGTTTTCGGAAACGTAAATATCTGGGAAGCGGGTTTCAGAGGCTTTCCGATCGAAGAGGCTCAGCATGAATACCTTTACGACTATTTTATGCCAAGGAAAAATTGGACTCGGCGCAAGTTCGGAGAAGATAGCGACAGGGTTGTATATTGTTATTCTTTCGGCAGAGGAATGGGGGCGAAAAACGACCTCAGACGCGAAAATTTTAAAGGCATTTATCCGTCTGTCATCGCAACGCTGCGAGATAACGGCATAAAGTATGTCAATCAGTCGTTTTGCGATTCGTCTTGTTTACATATAGCGGAAGATAAGGGTAGTTTTTATCTTAATGCCGACTATCATTCGGCAAGCCCCGTGTTCACGGAAGAGCAGGAGAAGCATGTTCTCGAAGGCGAAGATGAAAATCAGACGATTTTAAGGTGTCGGATAACGGCAACCAACGAAAATGATTTTCCGGCTTACGCCTATTTCAGACTTCCGCACATAAACACTAAGATTATGGCTGAATTTGAATGCGTCGAACAGACATTCAAAAAAGGCTGCGGGTTTTATAAAGATAAAATATATTCCGTCTGCAACGTGAACGGTAAGCGCGCGGACAATATTGAGTTTGCCCTTCTGTTGTTGCCCGGCGAATCCTGCGTCGTAAAGTTTGCGCTGTTTCACACGCCGCAAGAAGCGTCCGTTGCGGAACAAGTCGACCCCGAAGATTTTGAAAGCAGGCTTGACGAGGCCGAATGTTATTGGAAAAAAACGCTCGGCGACGTCGCCGAATGGCAGTTCCCCGAAGAAACGATCGAAAAAGCGTTTAAAACGGGATATTTCCACATTCTTTCCGCTTGTTACGGAAGAAAGGGAGATGAAACGTTTGCGCCTACTCCCGGCGTTTATGCTCCGATAGGTTCGGAGAGTTCGCCTATGATACAATTTCTTGACAGCGTCGGGGCGACGAGTCTTGCCGGTTATTGCGTCAATTATTTTTTCGATAAGGAACACGCCGACGGGTTTATTCAGAATATCAGAGGTTATATGCTTGAAAACGGTGCGGCTTTATATACGGCGGGACTTCATTTCGAATACACTAAAGATATCCGTTGGCTTAACCGCAACGCGGACAGAATAAGAAAGGCTGCGCTTTATATTCTCGATTGGATGAAAAGGAACGAAAACGATAAGGCGACGGGCTACGGAATGATAGACGGACAAGTCGCCGACCCGGAAGACACTTTCCGTTCGTATTGTCTTAATTCTTTCGCATGCGCCGGACTTAATAAAGCGTCGGAATTGTTAAAGGCGGCGGGAAAAGAGTATAAAGACGTCGAGGCGGCGGGGAAAATCCTTTTTACGAGGGTTCGAGATGCGTTTCACGATGCAGAAGTCAGATCTCCGCTCGTTCCGCTTAAAAACGGCGAATGGGTACCCGCAGTCGGACCGTGGGCGGAGGCGAAAGGCGCGATAAGTTTACATATCGATAACGACGTTTGCTTTACGCATGCCGGGCATAACCTGAAGGATTCGCTTTTATCGCTTGGATTTCTGGTGTATTACGGCGTATTTTCTCCTGATTCCGAAGAGGCGACGAGAATAATCGATTATCTTACCGATAGCTATTTTGTGGACAACACGGCGTTTTCTCAACCGTATTATAATCTCGTTCCGCTGGTAAATCTTTCGAGAGGCGAAAGGAAAGCGTTCTTAAAGGAATATTACACGGCGTTCGCAACCTTGGCCGACAGAGAAACGTATTCTTTCTGGGAACATTATTTCCTTGCCACTCCGCATAAAACGCACGAGCAGGCTTGGTTTCTGATGAGAACAAGGGAAATGCTTTATCTCGAAAAAGACGGGGCTTTATATCTTTTATCCGGTATCCCGGATTTGTGGAGAGGTAAAGGAAAGAAAATAGTTCTTAAAAATGCACATTGTCTGTATGGTGAGTTTTCGCTTATCGTCGAATTTGCAGATGACAAAATATATGTCGAATTTGACGGGGGATTTACAGATATCCCTGTCTATATATCGATAAACGGCGAATTTAAACGGGTAATGCAAAGTGACAAACATATCGTTTTTTCTTCTGGGAAAGAATGCGACGGAAGATGACGCGGAGATAGTCGGCTGAAAATGGGTTATTTATATGCTTGCCTTGCAACGCTCAATTACGGTTGCGGCAATATCGTTTGCGAAGTGTACAACAGAAAAGTCGGAAAGGTCAATTCCTTTTGCTATACAATGATGGTTTCCATCGTCGTGACGTTGTTTTATCTGTGTTACGGAAAGTTCGGTTTCACGTTCGATGAAACGACTACGCTTTTCGGCGCGCTTTACGCCGTATGTTATTTCGTATGCACCGTCGCATTGTTAAAGGCGTTGAAAATCGGTTACGTTTCGCTCACCTCGCTTATTTTTTCTTATTCCTTGATACTTCCCGCGTTGTTCGGAATTTTCGCTTATTCGACAAGCCCGTCCGTCGCGTTTTATTTCGGGTTGGCGGTGTTCGCCGTTTCGCTTTTCTTTCTCGGTAAAAAGAAAACGTCCGAAGAAGAAAAGGGCTTCTCCGTAAAATGGCTGATTTTTACGCTTGCGGCGTTTTTCGCGAACGGCGGGTGTTCGATATTGCAAACGCATCAGCAGAGGCTTTGCAGCGGGAATTATAAGCGCGAATTCATGGTGACGGCGATGGCGCTCGTTTTTGTCTTTTGCCTGATAATTACGCTTTTCAGCGCAAAAAAAACAAAGACGAAATAACGGCGAACTTAACAAAAGGCTGGTATGTGGCGATAAGTTACGGAGTTATCAACGCTCTTCTGAATCTGTTCGTTATGCTGTCGGTCGCTTATTTATCTCCCGGGGTAGTGTTTCCGGTAATCTGCGGAGGCGGACTGATTATCACGTTGCTTTTGTCCGTGCTGATTTTTAAGGAAAAACTCAATCGGTATCAGATAATCGGCTTCGTTATCGGGGTTGCGTCGATAGTTCTGATGAATATATAAATATTTGCCGCCATACGTTCGCGAGCCGCCATATACCGCCAAAATAAGAATGTCGTAGCGCGGTTAAAGACGATTGAACCAAAATATAGCGTTTAGGATCTTTTTCGGTTTTTTATCTGCCGCCGCTTTACTTTTTATCCCTTTATTGATAAAATAATTAAGTCCGTGCAACACAGGAAAATTTCAGACGGAGAATTGTATGGCGTATAACCTCGATTTACATATCGAAAAAAGTTTTGAAAGGCTTTCTTCGGATATTTATTCGATTGAAAAAATATGGCAAAAAAAGGATTACGACTGGCCCGGCGACTGGGAAGGGCGCGCGCTGCTCGCGTTTGTCTGCCTTTATGAAGTAACGGGCAGAAAAATTCCGTGCATGGATATATTTCTCGATGAATTGCCCGCGCATCTGAACGGAAAAGGCTATATGGGCGCGGTTTTAAGCGGCGTTGCCGACGAACAGCAACTTTCAGGGCATAGTTGGCTTCTTCGCGGGCTTTGCGAATATTATAACGTTTTCAAATCGGAAAAGTCGCTCGGGTTCGCCTGCGGAATCGTCGAAAATCTCTATCTGCCGCTTGTCGGGCTGTATGAAAAATACCCGCTCGAAAGAACGGCTTCGGATGAGGGCGGCGTGAGCGGAAATTCCGGCGAAACGACGGACGGCTGGAAATTATCAACCGATATCGGTTGCGCGTATATGTGTCTTGACGGGCTTTCGGCGTATTATGAAATAACTCGTGATAACAGGGTAAAAACCGCGATTAATCGACTTATAGACGGGTTTATGCGGCTTGATAGAATGCAAATGCGGTGCCAGACCCACGCGACGCTTTCCGCAACGCGGGGAATCGTGGGAATGTATCTTTCCACCGGCGAAAAGAGTTATCTCGAAAAAGCCGTTTCCGTTTACGATTTTTATCTTAAGCACGGAATGACTCTGACGTATGAAAACTTTAACTGGTTCGGCAGGGAAAACACCTGGACGGAGCCGTGCGCCGTGGTCGACAGTTTTATTCTCGCCGTTCGTTTTTACGAGATAACGAAAAAGCGGGAATATAAAACTCTCGCTTCGAGGATTCTTAATAACGGTCTTTCGTTCTGCCACCGCGCAAACGGCGGGGCGGGACCGAATACCTGCGTCACGAAAATTCAGCCTTTTCTTGCGATAAGCATGTTCGAAGCGCCGTTTTGCTGCACGATGAGATATTGCGAGGGGTTGAAGTTTGCAAGGCGCTTCAAAGAAGACCTTCTGCGCAACGGAAACGATAAAAACGCCGCCGACAATGCAGACGACGTTTCATCCGCCCCGGACGATATTTCCGTCGACGAATACGGCAGAGTTTTCAAAGGCGACGAAATGCTTGTGATCGACGAGGAAAAGAAGTTTCCCGCCGCCGAAAAATACGTCGTGAACGGCAGAGAATATATAAAAATTCCCGCGCTTACGGAAAACGTCGACGCGAAACTGAAAGTCTGTGGCTAACGAGAAGTCGTTTCCGAAATGGAAACGGCTTTTTGCGTTGTTAAAGATTGACAACCGGAAAGAGGAAATCGGTTTCGGCTGGAACTGGGTTTTTAACAGCGAAATATGCCGCTTCAAAGCAGATAGTCCGGACGGAAAATTCGAGTTCGACGGCGTGGTACTGCCGCGCAGAGGCAGACAATATTTCGACGGAATGAACACTCACAACACCTGCGTAAAATTCTGGAACGGGAAGTATTATCTCTACTATATGGGAACGACCTATGGCGGTGACATTCCGGGCGATTATCGACTTATAGACGAACATTACGCCCTTGAAACCTGGAACAGAAAGCGAATCGGCGTTGCCGTTGCGGACGACGTTGAGGGCGAATTTATCCGCCGCGACGAGCCGCTTTTGGAGCCTCGCGATTGCTCGCATTGGGACTGTACTATAACGACGAATCCGTCGGTTGTGATACTCCCGGACGGCAAAACGTATATGATATACAAGTCGAGAAGAGCGTTCGGAAAACCGTTGCAGTTAGGTGTTGCCGTAGCCGACAAACCGGACGGAAAATTCGAGCGGCTTACCGAAAATCCTATTTTAGAGTTTGCCGACGAAAACAAGCATATAGAAGATCCGTTTTTGTGGTACGACGAGAGCCGCAAGAAATTCTGTATGATTGCAAAAGACGACAGTAAAAACGGCGACAGCGGCATAACGGGCGAGTGGGGCGCGGGTTTTTACGCCGAGAGCGACGATTGTATTCACTTTGAAATATCCGAAAATCCGAAAGTTTATTCGAGAAATCTCGAGTGGGAAGACGGCAGAAAAACGACACAGTGCAACTTAGAGCGTCCGTCGCTTTTGTTCGACGAAAACGGCGAGCCGATATATCTTTTCTGCGCGAGCGGAAACGGAGACGGTCCGTATGCTTTCAAAGGCGCGACTTACGTCGTAGGAATAAAATTAGAAAGGAAACAAGTATGAAAAAAGTTACGCTTTTAGGAGATTCCATTCGCCAGATCGGCTACGGAAAAACCGTTGCGGAAGAACTCAGAAAGGAAGGAATAGAGGTTTTTCAGCCGGAGGAAAATTGCAGGTTTTCAAAATATACGCTTCGTATGCTTTTCGATTATAAAGAGCAGATTGCGGGCAGCGACGTGATTCACTGGAACAACGGACTTTGGGACGTTTCCGATCTTTTC
>JALETB010000107.1 GCA_022781715.1 Clostridiales bacterium
TCTGCTCGGCGTTTCGATTATCATCTATTCTCTCGTCAGAATGATGCCTAACGACTTCGTTGACAGAACTTACGCGCCGATGCTTCAGACTTCCACGCTTACGGAGGACGATATCGATAACTTCAAGGAACTTTACGGCATCAATATGCCCGAAGCCTACCTCGAAGTTAAGATAAAGGACGGAGTTAAAGGGAGCGTCGAAGGAAAAGAATACGACCTTTCCGGAGTATACACCCGTAAGGTAAAGATTAAGAATCACGACCTTGCCGCTTACGACGGCGGCAGCGCATACGAATTCGTTGCCGGAAAGTTCAGAAGAGACGGCTATACACTCGAACTCAAAAAGGAATCGAACGGCTCTTACCGCACTATCGTTTACATACTCGTCAGCGAAGATATCGAAACCGTCGACGAAGAGGGTAAAACCGTTAAAAAACAGATAGAGAAGAAAGTCGAAATAATTTCCGGCTGGCAGTATAGGGCGACTCTTCAGGACGGGGAGTTCGTCATAAGCGTAGCCGATTTAACGGACGATTTCGACGCGGCAACGGGCAGATTTCACAACGAAGTTTCCGAGGGCGTGGCAAAATATACCGTCGCCACGGGCTGGCAGAAACTCGGCTCGATTTTCGCCGGTTATTTCACCTGGATCGGCAATCTTATGAAAGGCGATCTCGGCAAATCTTTCAAATACCAGAGACCTGTCGCGGACGTAATAAGAGATAACATGTGGATTTCTTTCGCGATCGCGCTTATCGCAACCATTCTGCAGTTCCTCATCGCGATTCCTCTCGGCATCACGAGCGCGACGCATCAGTATACGTTCAGAGATTACACCGTCACCGTACTCACGATGATCGGTATTTCGCTCCCGACGTATTTCTTCGCGGCGATAGTGGTCAAGGTGTTCGCGGTCGATCTCGGTTGGTTCCCGCCGTCCAAACTCATCGACACGAGCAAGACGTACAACACGGCTACTTTCGTAGGGTTCTTTATGAATCTCGGCGATATCATTCACCACCTCGTGCTTCCCATTTTCGTCAACGTAATTCTTTCGCTCGGCGGACTTATGCGTTACACGAGAACGAATATGCTCGAAGTTTTAAGTTCCGATTATATCAGAACGGCGAGAGCGAAAGGTCTTTCGGAAAAAACGGTTGTTTACAAGCACGCTTTCAGAAACACGCTTATCCCGCTCGCAACCCTTCTCGCGGGCATTCTTCCGTCGCTTTTCGGCGGTATGATGATAACCGAAAAGGTTTTCGCAATCGACGGTATCGGCGGTCTGGCTTATCAGGCGTTGTACGAGGGCGACGTTCCGTTCGTAATGGGTTACAATATGTTCCTCGCCGTTTTAACGGTCATAGGCACGCTTTTATCGGATATAATGTATTCGATCGTTGATCCGAGAGTAAAACTTGGAGATTAAACAATATGGATGAAAAAGAAATTGAAATGATCGCCGAAGACGAACTCGAAAAAGCCAAAAAAGCGGACGGCGAAGCCGAAGCGGAAAAGGCAGAATCGGAAGGCGCGGCGGAGATAGAGGCGAAGGAACTCGAAACTTATAAGGAAATGAGTCCGTTAAGGCTCGTTCTTCGCAGATTTTTCCGTTCCAAACTCTCGATCGTTGGGCTTGTGATGATAGTGTTCCTGTTCGCGTTCTCTTTTCTCGGTCCCGAAATTTACACCAGATGGGGCGAAACCGAGCCGGACAGAAGACCTATAACCGTCGAAGACGAAATAGCAATCACGTATGAAGACGCGCAGGGCAACAAAATCGAAGCCACTCAGATTATATTCATCAACAAAGAAACCAGAGCGTATCAGGGCATAAGCCTCGATCATCTTCTCGGTACGGACGATCAGGGGCTCGATATTTTCGTTCGTCTTATGTATGGCGGCAGAATATCGCTCACGATCGGTTTCGTCGTAGTAATTCTCGAAACGCTCATCGGCGTTATTCTCGGCGGAATAGCCGGTTATTTCGGCGGCGTCGTCGACCAGATAATAATGAGAATAGTCGATATATTCAACTGTGTTCCCACTCTTCCGATCCTGCTTATCGCGTCGTCTGTAATAAAAGCATGGGAGATTCCGCCGGAATCCAACCTGCAGATTTATCTCCTTATGGCGATGATAACGATATTCAGCTGGAGCGGCGTGGCAAGGCTCGTGAGAGGGCAGATTTTAATGCTTCGCGAGCAGGAATATATGACGGCTACGGAAGTTATGGGTATCCCCGTGTGGAGAAGAATTTTCGTTCACCTTCTGCCGAACGTTATGCCGCAACTCATCGTTTCGATGACGTTAGGCTTAGGCAGCGTTATTCTTTACGAATCCACGCTTTCCTATCTCGGGCTCGGCATTCAGCACCCGAAGGCGGCATGGGGAACAATGATAGCCAAAGCGGACGTCCGCGAAATACTTAATTATCACATAAACGTGTGGCTTCCTGCCGGCGTAATGATAGTTATAGCCGTTCTCGGATTCAACTTCGTCGGCGACGGACTTCGCGACGCAATGGATCCCAAAGCGAGAAAGTAATAATTCGCCGATAAAGCGGGCAAAATCAGACCGTTCGAGGTTTAAAATGTTTAAAAAAGAGAAAAACAACGATTATCTCACGATAAAAGAAAGTCGCGAGATAATAAAATACAATATCAAGCAGATGAAGTATTACGAGGCTCAAAAACGCATAAAGCGCGCCGAATCGGAATACACCGTGCCTATGAACGACGAGAACAACGTTGTGGAAATCGACGATTTGCACACCAGTTTTTTCACGGACAGAGGAACGGTAAAATCGGTAGACGGAGTTTCGTTTTCCATTCCGAAGAATAAAATCGTCGGCGTTGTAGGGGAATCGGGCTGCGGAAAGAGCGTAACTTCGCTTTCGATAATGCAACTCGTCGCCGCGCCGCAAGGTCAGATAACGGGCGGAAGCATCAGATTCAACTCCGATAAACTCGGTTATAACGAGGATGGGAAAAAACTCGGCTTCGACGTGACGAAAATGCCCACCGAGGAAATGCATAAAATCCGCGGTCAGGATATCACCATGATTTTCCAGGAGCCGATGACGAGCCTTAACCCGGTTTTCACGATAGGTTATCAACTCGATGAGGTTTCATTTCTGCATAAGCCCGAACTTTCCAAAGAGGAAGTCAAGGCGTATAGCATAGAAATGCTTAAAAAAGTCGGAATTTCAATGCCCGAGCGTTTTTACGCAGCTTACCCGCATGAACTCTCGGGCGGAATGCGCCAGAGGGTAATGATAGCGATGGCTCTCGCGGGCAATCCGAAACTCATCATCGCAGACGAACCCACCACGGCTCTCGACGTTACCATTCAGGCTCAGATTCTCGAACTTCTGAAAGATTTGCAGGTGAATCAGGGCTGTTCGATAATGCTCATCACTCACGACCTCGGCGTAATCGCCGAAATGGCGGACGAAGTGGTGGTTATGTATGCAGGCAAAGTTATAGAGCGCGGCTCGGCAAAGGAAATTTTCCACAATCCGCTCCATCCTTACACGATGGGACTTCAGAAGAGCAAACCGCTCATCACGTCGGATTCCAACGCGCCGCTTTATTCCATTCCGGGGCAGGTGCCTAACCCGATCAACCTTCCAAACAACTGCTATTTCAAAAACAGATGCGGAAAATGCACGGGCAAGTGCAGCGGAGAATACCCGAAGGAAATCAAAATAAACGACGAACATTACGTTTCCTGCTATTTATATGAAGAGTGACGCCGCGCGCGCAAACTCAAAACGGAGAAGATAAATGGATAAAACCGTAGAAAAAAAAGAGTTTAACGACGAGAATATTCTCGAAGTTAAAAACCTTAAAAAATATTTCGTTATAAAAAAATCTCTGTTCGGCAAGCCCGAGGCTTATCTTAAAGCCGTCGATAACGTGAGCTTTTCGGTAAAAACGGGAACGACGATAGGCGTCGTGGGCGAGTCCGGTTGCGGAAAAACCACGCTCGGAAGAACCATTCTCAAACTTTATAAGTCGGACGGCGGACAGATTTTCTTCGAGGGCGAAGATATAACGAATATCAGCCGCAAGGAAATGCAGAAATACCGCACGGATATTCAACTTATCTTTCAGGATCCGTATTCGTCGCTGCCGCCGAGAATGACGGTCGGCAACATAATCGCAGAAGCGGTAAGAATTCACAAAATCGTGCCGAAGGAAGAAGTCCACGGTTACGTTCTCGATATAATGAAAAAATGCGGACTTCAGCCTCAGCATTACGACAGATATCCGCACGAGTTCTCTGGCGGACAAAGGCAGCGTATCTGCATAGCCCGCGCTCTCGCCGTCAACCCGAAATTAGTCGTCTGCGACGAGCCTGTTTCCGCGCTCGATGTTTCCATTCAGGCGCAGATAATCAACTTATTGAAGGACTTACAGAAGAAACTGAACCTCACTTACGTGTTCATTTCTCACGATCTTTCGGTCGTTAAATACATAACCGACCAGATACTCGTAATGTATCTCGGAAACATGATGGAACTCGGCGAAACGGACGAAATTTTCGATAATCCGCTTCACCCTTACACAAAGGCGTTGTTCTCCGCCGTTCCCGTTCCCGATCCCGATTATAAGATGAAGAGAATCATCCTCGAGGGGGATATTCCTTCACCGGCAAACCCGCCCAAAGGCTGCAAATTCCACACGCGTTGTTCGGAGTGCATGAACGTCTGCAAGTTTGTCGAACCGAAGTATAACGAGGTTAAGGCGGGGCATTTCGTCGCCTGCCACCTTTACGATAAAGACGTAATGGATAATCTCGCAAAGTACGACGAGGAATACGCCGAACTCGAAAGAAAACGTCTCGAAGAAGAAGCCGAGAAAAACCGTCTTGCCGAACTCAAAAAAGGCAAATCGCCGTTCGGCAAAAAATCCGCGAAAGCGGCTGACGAAAAATCGGAAGAAAATCGTGAATAAGCCGGAAGAAAATACCGCGCCGGAAAAAACGGCGCGCGACGTTAAAGCAGATAACGCGGAAAGTCAACCGTTAAAAACGGAAAAAAAGAAAGAAAAAAAGCCGAAGAAGAAAAAGCCTGTTTACATAGACGACGGGCATACCGTTTACAGCATGGAAAATCTGCCGTCCGTTACCGGAAAGAAAAAGAAGGACGATGGTGTGAACGTGACGAAAAAGGAGCGCAGAGCGATGATCAAGGCGGCTTATGCCTATTATCTTCCGCGGCTTCTGCTCGGCGTTCTGTGCTTCGCGGCGGTTGTTATTCTGCTTTGGTTGTGGCTGAAATGAAGCGAAAAAGAGGGCGTTTGTGCCGTTTGAGCGACATGAAAATTCTTTGACAAATTTTTTAAAAAATGCCTGAAATCAATGATATGCACCCCAAAAGTTAGACAAACTTTTGGGGTGCATATCATTTTTGCTTCCCTATTTTTTAGTTGTCATTTAGGCTAATCGATCGTGTAGATCCAGCCTTCGGGAGCGTTGATATCTCCCGTTTGAATTGCGGTTAACACCTCGCGCAGTTCTTTCGTGGTTTTTCCGGGTTCGTCCATACCGGAGGGGAAAAGTATCGCCTCGTTGCCGTTCACGATTTTCCCTACGGGCGCTATCACGGCGGCTGTGCCGCAAAGACCACATTCCGTAAAATTTTTCAATTCGGAAAAATATACTTCTCTGTGTTCCACTTTTTTTCCAAGATACTTTTCCGCCACGTAACAAAGCGATCTGCGCGTAATCGAAGGCAGAATACTGTTAGATGCGGGCGTAATCACCGTTCCGTTTTTATCAACGAACAGAAAGTTCGCGCCGCCCGTTTCTTCTACTTTGGTACGTGTTGCAGGGTCGAGGTACAAATTTTCGTTAAACCCTTCGGCGTGCGCCGTAGCGATGGCGTGCAGACTCATGGCGTAATTGAGCCCCGCTTTAACGTTACCCGTGCCGCGCGGCGCGGCTCTGTCGAATTCGGAAACTTTCAACGTTAAAGGCTTGACTCCGCCGCTGAAATACGGCCCTACGGGCGTGGCAAAAATGCGGAACTCGTATTCCGTAGAAGGCTTTACGCCGATTACGGGCGAGGTGGCGAACATATACGGCCGCAGATACAACGCCGCGCCGCTGCCGTACTGCGGAACGTATGCCGCGTTGGCTTTCACAACCTCCTTTACCGCGCTCAAAAACCTGTCTTCGGGGAATACGGGCATTTCCAGCCGCAAAGCGCTGTCTTTCATGCGCGAGGCGTTTAAATCGGGACGAAAACACACGATTGCGCCGTTGCGCGCCGTATACGCTTTTAAGCCCTCAAAACAGGTCTGCGCGTATTGTAAAACGCCTGCGCTTTCGTTGATTACAACCTTTTCGTCGGTTGTCAGCGCGCCCTCGTCCCATGCGCCGTCTTTGTATTTCGCCACAAATCGATAGGGCGTTTTGATATATCCGAAGCCTAAAGCGTTCCAATTAATTTCTGCTTTTTCCATAGTACTTCACCTCTTTTTTAGAACCTTGCGTGTAAAAACAAAGCCGATCTTTGTATTTTCTGAATATTGTACATACGCGCAAAATGATTGTCAACAATTTGAAATCTGTTATATAAATTTTATTTAAAAAAATAAACGAATTTTTCGATTGCAGTTAAATAAACAAATTGCATCAGAATCATGGAAAACAGCAATAAGAAGAGAATATATCGTAGTTTCTGACAATAATAACGTTGAAAAAGGATTGACAGCCAAAATTGGTTGTCTTATAATAGAATCTCAAAGGGTGGAGAAAACAAATGAATCGTATCCAAGCCGAAGCTTCGGCAAAAAATCGAAACGAACGCAATAAAAAAATCGCCAACAGTTA
>JALETB010000070.1 GCA_022781715.1 Clostridiales bacterium
TCAAGCAAAACACAGTGGTATTTCGTGGTAAAAACATGATTTTATGTGATATAAATATGACAACACAAGACCTCGATATTATACAACCGTAACAACATTCAACCTAAATGCAACAATTTTTAAATTTGCAATCTGGGAAAAATGCAAATGCGAAAAATTACGGGGCGATTCGCCAAGCGGTTTAGCGGCGAACGCCCCGTTTCGCTCAGTTTTAAAGTTGAACTTTTTCCGAGTTTAAGTGAGTTGTTTGGCGGGTGCTTGACCGCGACGCGAAGCGTCGCGCTTGTATAGTCAAGCACCCGCCAAAGTGCCATTTGAAGTTTTTTTATATTAATTCCACATCGAAAATAAATTTTGCAATAAAGTTTTTTGCGGTACACTTCGCCACCCTTGAAAAATCACAAAATCGAAGGTTAAATAACACAGGGTAAAGTCAAAATATCGGACATAGTCAATATTTTATAATCGGTTTTATCATAATGAGCGGCATCGCCTATTCCGACGGAAACAAATCCGCCCGCTTTCGCGGCATCAATTCCCGCCTTCGCATCCTCAACGACAAAACATTCCTCTGCAGGAAGTTTAAGCATTTCGGCGGCCTTGACAAACACTTCGGGATCGGGTTTACTTTTCGTTATGTTATTCCCGTCCGACACCGCGTCGAAATACCCGCCGTAGCCTATTTTGTCGAGTATCGTCGGCGTATTTTTGCTCGAACTGCCCACGGCTAAAAGAAACCCCTCTGCCCTAAGTTTTTCAAGCGTTTCAGTCACCCCCGCAAGCCTGTCCGCGGGGGTGAGATTTTTCAATAAGTCCCTGTATAAATCGTTTTTCTTGTTTGCAAGAGCGACTTTCTCCTCTTCGGTATACTGTCTCCTCGCTCTTTCGAGAACGATTCCGAGACTCGCCATACGGCTCACGCCGCGCAGCCTGTCGTTAATTTTTTCATCAAAATAAATACCCTCGTCGTCAGCCATTTTCTTCCATGCCTGATAATGGTATTTATCGGTAGAGACCAGAACTCCGTCAAGATCAAAAATAAATGCCTTCATTTAATAAATCGGATATAAGTTAAGGTCTGCTATTTCCACGCAAACGTCAAATGTTCCGGGCAATTCCCAACCTATATTCATCCCTCCTATATATAAATCGTTAAAAGTTGTATTCGTTAAATAACCTCTGCTTTGCGCCAGAGCAAAAGCCACGGATATTTCAGGCAATACATTATAATTTACCTTGGTTAAATTATTGACAGAAACAGGCGAAGCCACGTATTTGTCCGCCGATGGTAAATATATGAACATTCCCGTATTTACATCCTTACCGCCGTCTTCGTCGGCATAGAAAGGCGGTATGCCGTATCTGGAATCATACAACTGCAATCCAAACCACACGTATTTACCGAAATCAGCGCTCTGAGGATTTCTGTTCTGAACCGTTATGTACCACAATAATTGCGCGGCGTGAAGATCGGGATTAACCGCCCCGTGCATCTTGTTTTCCATTTTGGTAATATCGAACGTTACGTTCATATACAAAGCGTCAAGGGTATCGACTTTAATGTGATTATCGAAATCGAATTCCTGATTTAACAGCAAACAAGGCCACGGCTGATTCGATACGCGATCCGAAGAATATTCTGCCGACGCGTTCAGCAGCAGACCTAAAACGTTGCCGTTTTTTCTGATAAACACCTGTTTTGAAGAATCACCCCAGAGCGTCAGGTTATCGTTATCGATTTTATAGCCGTCGAGAATATTGTATTTGCTATTCCATTGCGCTATCGTCCACGAGGGCGCGGAATCGTCTGTGTTATTCAGTCTTCCGGCAATAGTACCATCGCCTTCCGTCGTCGAATACACGTTAAATCCGCAATTATAAACGTCGTCGAGATAGGCGTTTTCGACGTCCGAATCGTAACGAAGCGAAATATTGCTGAAATAACACCCGGTTCTGTAACTTCCGGGCACTGACTGCTCGATAGAAAAATCGCTTATCGACATATCACTCCAATTGCTGTCGGTCAAATAATTCTTCCCCTTCGCTTCGTTAAATACCGACTGTATTTTCTGCGCGACGGCATAATTCACGGTATAAAGATTGCCGGCTGTAACGGAGGCAGACAAAAACTCACCCGTTGAAATGTTTTTTATATATTTCTTTCCTGCCGTATCTTGCAAACCGTTATCGTAAGCGGGAGCCTGATTATATCTTGCATCGTACAAAGGCAGAACGAAAATAAAATAGTCGCCTTTCCCCTCGGAATTCCTGTTGGTATTTTCCACTTTGAAAATCACCTGATATTGTATGGTGTGCAGAGATTCGTTAAAAGCATTTCCGTTCAGATTTTCAGATTGCGAAATATAGAAGCACAACGTAAACGTCAGATTGTTCGTCTTACACACGGGAATTATATTTTTTACGGGCTGTCTGATCGCGTTGGATACAATCGCCTGCCCGTTCTGCCTCACCGAAGAATAATCGTAAGTCGTATCGGCATACATATAAACGCTTTCGCCCGCAGGGTCTATATGCAGTTTTTTCTCTTCTCCCGAATTGTATTGTTTAGAAGTCCCGACTTCGGTTAAACTGTCTGAACTTATCGAATAATTACTATTTCTCTGTTCATAAAACCAATAGCCGCCTATCCCGTTACCGTTATTCAGGGCAGAGCCGGGCGAACCGTTCACAGTAGTTCCGAATTCGGTTTTAAAACCTGTGTCATATAAAATATCGAACTCCACCGTTTCGATCGCCCCTGCATTTTTCGCCGCTTTTGCATTGAAACTCATTCCGATGAAAACCGACGATAACGTAAAAGTCATACAAAACAATCCCGTTATTATTTTTCTTAACATCATCATTTTATAAACAGACGCCTATCGATAAAAATAAGCGTCTGCCCTCCTTTCATTTCTATTTTTTATTTTATAAGCAACGACAAGATATTCATCGCGTAAACGCTTGCCATAAAATCGTTCGGGTGATTTACGTTATTGCTCGTCATATCGGCGTATTTTTTACCGCTATCGAGCAAATCCTCGTGCATTTTGCCGATGTTTACGGACGTGATTTTATCGTCCCCTTCGGCGATTTTCAAAAGTTCGTCGTAATAAGAAATCTGATTTTTCGATTGATTATACGCTTTGGGGTTCGCAAGCATCGTTCCGAGCAGAATGAATTCGCAGTCCGAATTTCTGTCTTTTATCGTCTTTATTATCTTTTGCATATACGCGCGGTAAGCCGTTTTCGAAATTCCCATCGTGGCGTCGTTCATTCCAAAACCGATAACCGCAAGATCGGGTTTATAATCGGGCATTTCTTCGAGAGTGACTTTTATCCCCGCCTGTGAAATTTGCTTGCCGTTTACCCAACCGATCGATTCCTGACTCTTAACGGCGTTTTCGCTCGTCCACCCGCCGACGGCTTTGTTCACGAGTTCGACTTCCGTTCCGAATTGATCCGCAAGTCCTTTACGGATCACCTGAGGCCAACTAGGTTTGTTCGGATAAACGTTTAAATACCCGCTCGAGTTCGCTCCCGTAGATATCGAATCGCCATATACGAACAAATTGATTTTTTCTTTTTTTGCTATCTTTTTTGCTAGATTCGACAATTTATCGCCTGCGTATGCGGGCGTTTCTTTATTCCACTTCTGCGTGTGAATATACGTTACGAAAATTTGTTTTTCGATAAAGCCCGTACTTTCGGTGAACGGCAGATATAACCCTTTATCCGTACTCGGAATCTGACTGTAATCGAACCCGCTCATTTTATCTTTGCCAGACAACTGATCTTCCGTCATAAAAGGCATTTTTTTGCTTACCGCTTTTATTTTTTTGCCTTCCACAACGTAATCTACGCCTTCGGTGTAAACAACCGTTTTCGCCTCGTAAGGATTATAAGACACAACGCTTTCTATCTTATCAGGAGCAAAAAGCAATTCACCCTCTGCCGCTTCGTTACCGTTTGAAACCAAAAGAATGCTTTCGTCAACAATTTTGTCTGTTTTCCAAAATGGTATCATATATTCCTCCGTGTTCCATGACCTATTTCCGACGTCCAAACTTGCCGACGTCGGTTCGGACGTCGAAGCCGTAGAATTTCGGCATGCCGCCGTTATAAAAACGGAAGCAATGCACATCATCGCGATTAAAAGTTTTTTCATCATGTCCGCTCCGCAAATTCTATCGCTAATTTTTTACCGAAATCGTACTCTTTGCCTTTACAGAACACTTTGACCTTGCCAGACTGCAAAGACCTGAGAACAATCCGATTATCCGATAATGTTACATATATTCTTTTTCCGAGATACTCGAAGTTGAAGTCAACCTTTTCCCAAAACGGAATCGGATGAGGATTCAACGTTATTCCTTTCTCAGTTGTTTTAGCTCCGCAAATACCGAAAAATACAGACATCCACGCGCCGGCAAGACATCCCGAATGTACGCCTTGATATGCGCAAGAATGAATATCTTTTATATCGATTTCCGTAGTTTCGGAAAAATATTTCAGATAAGACAGCGGTCTGTCGGCAATGGCGGAACATATCGCGTGAACGGGGAAAGTAAGAGACGAGGACGACTCACACATCTGCTCGTAATAATCCCAGTTTTCGCTGAATTTTGCGCCGCATATATCGAATCCGAGATATGAAAACAACAGCATTACGTCAGGCTGTTTAATAACCTGACTCTTATGATATAAACCGCCCTGTTTCATCTGAAAATTCTTCGCGCTGTTCCCCTTGGTTTCAAGAGTTCTGCTCAGACTGAAATATCCGTCGAACTGCGGTATCATCCCGTTTTCTTCGAGCGGAAGATACATATTATTCGATATATCGTCTATTTCGGCGAGTTCCTCGTCGGTTAAACCTATTTTTTCTTTTACTTCTCCGAAATCGTATTCACGATCATACTCTATGATTTTTCCGAGCACGAAAGCCGTCAGATAGTTGGTATAAGCGTCGTTGTTTACGTAAGGATGATGTTCGTCAGTTCCCGTAACGTTAAGTATCTCATATCTGCTGTTTTTAAACGTGACACGATCGATCCAGTACCGCCCTATTTCGTAAAGCATTTCCATGCCATACAGACGCATAAATTCCAAATCGCCGGTATTCCTGAAATAGTCGATAACGCCGAACGCCACGTCGGAATTGATATGTATTTGCAGGAACGGGTGTCTTGCATAAGCCCAGACGTGTTCCCTGCCGTCCACGGACGAAACGAACGCATATCTTGCTCCCCTTTTATTTTCCGCTCGAGCGTTTTTTCGGGAATCTTCGAGCATTTTATATCTGTAAAGCAACAAATTTTTCGCTTCTTCGGGAAAAGAATGAATGAAAAACGGCATCTGATATATTTCCGAATCCCACCAGACAAATTGATTATATTTTTCTCCCGTCAAGCCCTTTGCCGAAATACCGTGAACGCTGTCGAGCGTGTTCGCAGAAATTATCGTGTGATAGTTAGCAAAACGCAAAGCCGCTTCGCTCCGCTCGTCGCCGTCGATAAAAACATCGAACTTATCGAGAAATTTCTTATATTCTTCCGTATGAATTTTTTTTGCGTCATCATAACGAAATCCCTCGGCGACAATTTTTTTAAACTCTTCATAAGAAACGTCTACATCCCTTTCGGTGTATAACCCCACTCGCTTTTCGACGACGTATTCCGCCGTTTGCGGCATAAACGCTTCGTTATAAGCGAGGTCTCCCGTTTCGGCGTATTCCGATTTTATCGGTTTGCCGTTTGCATAAAAACAACTTTTTGCAATTATACTCGCTTTAAAACCGTATTTTTCGCCGGATTTAAAGCTGACGATCGGACAATTCGATTTTTCGCATTTTTCGATATCCTTTAAAACGATTTGCCCGTTCGTCCTGACCGCCGTATCTATCCCGGATATAATTTTTATCGGCAGAGTATGATTAAGCGGTCTTATTCTGACTTTCTGATAATAATTATGTTTTTCGGAAAATGAAGCGAATCTTTCATACAGAAATTCCGTTCTGTTTCCGTTACCATCCTCCCAGACGACTCTTCTCGAAAGCGTGGCGTTTTTCGCGTTCAATTCTCTTTTCCAAAAAATCAGCTTTCCTTCCCAAGGATAAAAAACACTTTCGCCTACCGTAATGCGGATAAGCAGAAAATCAGGCAGATTGACGCACGAAACCTGTTTTTGGAAATGTTTGAGTTTCTCCTCATCGATATAATATTTTTTCATATAAATATTATCGCAGAACGGTTCGACAATTTCCGTGATTTCGTCGATATACCCGCGTATAAATGCGCCTTGTATTTTCGTCGAACCGAACTCTTCGAGACTTCCCCTTACACCCATATATCCGTTCCCCGTTGTGTAAAGCGAAGCGTTTTTTGCTTCTTCGGTCAAATCGTATTCGTTTTCGGTCAAGTATTTTTTTTCTTTAAATTCAAGCATTATTTTCTTTAAATTTTTTTCGCGACCGTATTCTTTAACGGAATACGGTCGCGATTCCGTAATAATTAGTCTTCCTTACGTTTCTTGGCAATTACTACAGCCGCAAGAGCAGATACCGCGAACAAGGACGCAGCAGAAGCGACACTTCCACCGCAACCGCGTTTGCTTTCGGGTTCTTTGCCGTCTCCTCCGGGAACCGATTCTATGGTCGTTCCGGAAGCGGATTCGGACGTGGATGAATCGGGGTTATCGGGAATTTCGGGCTCGACTTTCGCAACAAGTTCGGCGGCGTTCTTTCCGTTGATCTTATTGATGGTGATGCGTCCGGTGTTGAGATCCTTATCGCAATAACCCATATTGAGATAGCCGTAGCCGTCCACAAGATAAGTTTCGAGAACTTCGGCATCCATACTGCAAAGAAGCCCCTCTTCGCCTTCGCCCATAGTTACATAGCATTTATAAACGTCACCCTCTTTTGCAAAGCGAACGTTGATATTCGTATTGAGAGTGCCAACGTTAACGGAAGGCCACCCGCCTGTGGGACAGTTACCGTAAAGTTTGGGGTAACCCATCTGGAATTCGGTGCTGGATTCCTTGGGAATAATAAGCGTAGTGATACCGGTCGAAGCGGAGAATGCGTCAGTATCGGATATATGCATCACGTCGAGTTCGGAGAAGAAATGAAGTCCTACCCAGACGTTCGCACCCGTAGGTCCGTTATAACTGAAATTGACCGAGAAACCGTCGAGTTGAAATTTTTGTCTGAACGAAACGCCTACGTCGGTGCTCGGGTCGTCGTCATAATAATCCGCGAAAGAAAGATCAATACCTTTATCCGCGTTTTCTTTCATAAATGTTACGTTGTAAATTTCCCAGGAGTCGGCAAGTTTGCCCGCGTAATTCTTCAAAGCCGCGCTGAGTTTCGCCGCAGCAGCATTTACTCTTGCCGTATACGCTTCCTGATTGGAGTTGAGTGCGTCGGTAATGACGATTACGTTTTTCGCGTCGCCTGCGGCCACCATCTTTTCATCGGACGAAAGATCGATTACGGCGTTTTCGAATGCAACGATATCTTTAAGAACGAGGGCGTCTTTCGCCGCGCCGAGCGTCGTTCTCGCCTGCGTGTATCTTGTCTTGATTCCTTCGGCATAATCCGCATAAGTCGCCGAGGTGTCGATGATGTCGTTCAGCGCGTCGAGGTCGACGGATTGTTTCAGTGTCTCTGCAGCGTTTGCCTTATCCTTCGTTTCGAGACCTTCGTTTACCTTTTTAACGAAAATCTCGATGTTCGCCGCAATTCCGACGAGCGTCGCAAGTTCCGTGTTGTCGCCTATAGCGTTTGTGACGGCTTTATCGATCACGTCGAGTCTGCCTTTTAATATACTTGCTTCTCTGAGTCTGAAACCTGCCGCGTCGATGTCCGAAGCGAGTTCGACCGCGACCTTTTTCACTTCGACGAAATCTTCCACGCCCGACTGCGAAGAAATTCCGTCAAGATTTACGTTCTGAATCTTCGAGACTATTCCGTCATATGCCGGCTGAGTCTTTTCAAGATAAGCCTTTCTTAACGAGTCGGTGTAGTTGTGTACGGTAATTTTCGTTGTGCCTTCCCAACCGCCGAACACTTCGTCAAGCGCTCTCACGCTTCCGAACCTCGCCTGAAGATAGGCTTCGTCATATTCGATTTCGTGAAGTTCGTCATTTATGGTGAGTTGCATCTTTATTCCGCCTTCGTCGTTAAGTCTTGTATTTTTCATTACGACGTGAACGTTTTCAACGGACGAAAGATTCCATTGATGGTCATAATTTTCATGGCTCAAACCGACAGAGACGAAAGCGGGAGTTGTTGCGCCCGTTTCCTTGTTTGTATCCGCTCCGTGGATGCAGATCGCCAAAGATTCGTTCGCAAGATACTGCGAACCGCTCGTCGATAAAGAGAAGAAGCCGAGAATTCCGGTAGACATCGTAAAATCGATTTCCGCGGTATAAATATCCGTGCCGGTTCCGTTGACGTCTTTACCGTTATTCATTCTGTGTCCGTACTGAGTGTTCGGTAACGTAATTATGGTTTCACCCTTCTCGTTAAGAACGGAACTCATAGCCGAGCCGCCCCACCAATAATCGACGAAATCGGTTGTTCTTCCGTTGTTGGTCGAAACCTGTTCCGCAGCATAAGCGATATTGGTTCCTGCACGGTATTTCCCGGCGGAGAAATTTCCGACCGACGTTGCGTTTACCGCAGAAGCGATAAATGCTGCCGAAAAGGCAATTGCTAAACCTTTTCTGATGTTGTTTCTCATCTTTTTTTACCTTCCTTTACAAAAATATTGATATTATTTATCGTTACTTCGACGTCAAACGTCCCCGTAACTTCAAAACCTATGTTTGTATTGCCCAAATACATATCCTCCCACTCGGAGGTTTTTAAAAACCCGTTTTTCTTCGCAATGAGAAATCCCTCGCGGATTCTTTCGCGTATCGGAACGGATATATGCGTTTTTTCGCCAAGCATTACGGGTTTATCGAGAATGTCTCTTCCGTCTACGATATCGATAAACTTTCCGGTATGCTCTTCTTTCCCGCCGTCTACCGCTCTGAACGCGGGCGGAAAATCATACCTCGGATAATCCCAGAACGGCAAACCGAACCAAAAGAAATCACCGAAACCTTCTGACTTTTCGTTTTCGTTCCGCACGGCGATAAACCACTGAAACTGAGCCGTGTGAAGCATTGTCCGTTCTTCGGGAGTCATCGCGCTGCGATATTTATCGATCGAAAACGAAACCTCGGATATAATTTCTTCCGTTTCGCACAAACGTATTATTTCGGTAAACTCCTGTTCGAGCAGAATATGCGGCCAACTTTCGCTTTCCTTGCGGGGACGTTCGTACTCTTTGCTCGCCGAAAGCGACAACGTGATTTCCCCTTTTCCGGGATAAACTCTTAAACTTTTGCCTTCGTCGCGATACTCGTACGAAGCGTCGGGACAAGCAAATTCGGTACCGTTGGCAAGATTGTAGCGACTGCACCACTGAGCGATTTTCCATTGAGGCTTGCCCGCCGCCGTTTTACAATAATCGAGAATCCTTATCGGCTCTCTGGTTATCAGGGCGTTCGTGTGGCAAAGCATAAATCCGTTTTTAAAAAGAGGATCGCCTAAAACCTGTTTCATGTCACGTACCTGCATATAAATTCAAAGTAGATATTTCCGCTGCGATATCGTATGTTCCCGTAACTTCGAAACCGAAGTTTCCAGGTTTGAGTGAAAGATCTTCCCATTTCGTGTTTACGAGGAAACGCGCCTGCTGCGCCGTTTTAAACGCGTCTTTCATTCTCGGGAGCAGGTTGTAATTTATGCTCTGCGTTTCGCCGAGTCTCGTAGGCGTTTTGCAATATGCCGACGATATAGGCTGATATATGAACGCGCCCGTGTTGATTTCTTTTCCGGAATCCTGCGATGCGTAAGCGGGAATTACCTCATAGCGCGCGTCAAACAAATTCAACCCGAACCAGATATAATTGTTGTAATCTTTGCTGAGTTTGTTCGTGTTTCTCAGCACGCAATAGAAAACAAACTGAGCCGTATGAAGATTGTTGTCCTGTTCGCTTGCCGACATCGCGTTCGTCAGTTTCGTGAGCATAAACTCCATCTCGAATCTCGCCGACTTTAAATCCGACAATTTATATTCGCCGAGAATATTGTATTCGAGAAGAAGATGAGGCCAGCCTTCATTTCTCTGTCTCGGATGCGTATATTCCTTCGTTCCGAGAAGTCTCATACCGATAGAACCGGTTTCGGTATCTACGGACAATTTCTTGGAAGCGTCTATCCATGTATGCTTACTTCCGTTAAGCGAATGTTTCGCGTTTAAAATATTATAAGAATCGTATTTTTCCGCGTCATCCTTATAAGAGGCTCCACAGTACCACTGCCCGATATTCCAAAGCGGCGAAACCGTGTCCGTTTCATCCGTCCGCAAAACGCCTATCGGCGTAGGAATTCCGTCCGTCTGCGATCGCACGTTAAATCCGTGCTTGAAAGTTCTGTCCGCTATTATTTGTTTTTCAACGACGTCGACAGGCGATTCGTCTATAACGTCGGACGTATCCGAAGTCGCATCCGAATATGAACCGCTTTCCGTGCCGTCCGTTTCCGAACTACCTTGATTTCCGCAGGAAACTGCCGCGAAAATCAGTAAACATGCCATAATTAAACTTAAAATTTTTTTCATTTTCTCCCTCCGTTTTACATTTTGAATGCTCCGCTGGTAAGCCCCGCAATGAATTGTTTGGAAGTGAACGCAAACAATATCAGAAGCGGCGCGCTGACTATGACGTAACCCGCCATAGGTACGGCGTAACTGTGCGTAGTGTTATAATAATTTGTCGTAAAAGACGTCATGGCTATGGTTATCGTCTGAAGATTATCCCTTCTCAAAATCAACTGAGGCCAGATAAGGTCGTTCCACGAGCCGAGAAAACTCGTAAGTCCCAAAGTTGCGAGTATCGGGACGGATAACGGCACCGCTATCATAAAAAACATTTCAAACGAATTCGCTCCGTCAAGACTCGCCGCTTCGAACAGCCCACCCGGCAAACCGTTAAAGAACGTTCGCAGAAGCAACACTCCCATCGGCAATGCGCCTGCTATCGTCGGCAGAATTACGCCGAGACGAGTGTTTATCATATTGAAGTTTTTAACCATACAAAACTGTGGAATCAACGTCAATATCCCGGGGATCATCGTAAGAGCAAGAACCGCCATAAAGAGGGCGTTCTTACCTCTAAAATCATAACGGGTAAAACCGTATGCCATGGTGGAAGTTGCGAGAAGTATTCCGACAGTATTCAGTATCGATATCAAAAACGTATTCAGAATATAACCGCTGACATATTTCCATGCCAGAGAGTAATTCGACCAGTTGAACGGAAACGTCAGAGCAAAGCCGTGGTGAATTTCCTGATCGATCGTCTTAACGCTTTTTATAAGCATAAGAATGAGCGGATACAGAGATAAAAAGAGCAAAATAATTATTACGATATGCGAAATTATCTGCCCTGCGCTGTTTTTTCTGTGCATACTACATTACATCCTCCGACGTTTTTAATTTATTCGTCAGCAACGTAATCGCGAAAATAATGACGAAAATCACTATTCCGCACGCGCAGGCATACCCGAATCTCGTATTGTTGAACGCCTGCCAGTAAATGTAATATCCCGGCACCATACTCGCGTAAAACGGTCCGCCTTTCGTGAAGAGCAACTGCATGTTGTAGTTCTGCAATCCGCCGATAAAACCGAGAATCAGGAAATATCTGATCTGTCCGAGAATGAAAGGCATATCTATATACAATATTCTTTTCGGAAGAGTTATTCCGTCAAGCGTAGCAGCCTCGATTACTTCGTGAGGTATATTCTGCAACCCTGCGAGGTAAATAAGAAACGACGTACCCGCAACCCATGGGAAATTTGTAAGAATCAAACTTATAAGTACGGTCTTCTCACCGGCATACCACGTCAACGGTTCTGAAATAATATGTAATTTAAGCAATATCGCATTAGCAAGCCCTGTTTCGTTAACCGCAAATATTATTTTGTTCCATAAAAGCATTGTAACAATACCGGGGACGAGGCAAGGAAGTACAAACAGGAATCTGTACACACCGCCGAGCCTCGGACTTCTGAGATTAAACAATAATTCCGCAAGGAGTATCGTCGCAACATTACCGATTACTATACCCGTACAGGTTAAGAGCAGCGCCGTGCCTATCGATTTAAGAAATATGGTATCTCTGAACAACTCTTTAAAGTTATCGAACCATATGAAGCTGTAAAGTTTCGCGTTCCAGTCCGTCATCGAATAAAAGAAGGATGACACCGCGGGATAATAACTGAATATTAAAAGCAAAACAAAACCGGGCAATATCCAGAGCAATCCCGCGTAGCCTTTTAACTTTTCTCTTTTATTTATCGGAGATTTCTGCTCCGCAATTTCGCTCTCTTTTACTTTTTCCATGTATCTTTAGTCCATCCGTTGTCTTTCATGGTCTTTGCAATTGCTGTAGACGTCGAAGCCGCCATCATATCGAGGGCCTCATCGATATCATACTTGCCGAGTTGATAAGCCTGAACGGTGGTAAGGAACGAGTCGTAATAAACCTTGTTGAAGTGCGACCAGGTACAATAAGTGTTCCAGTCGTATCTGTTGGGGTCGTTACAGTCTTTCTTATAAATGTCTACGAGAGGCTGGAACAGCTCGTTGATTTTTGCTTCGGAAGAAATGGGCAAACCGAGTCCGAGGTCGTTAATCAATCTGTTATTATTCTGAGGCGCGGTTAAAAAACGCAGAAAGTCAACACAGGCGTCAACGGTCTCCTGTCCGTCTTTAACGGCTGAATTTGTTACGAACCAGCCTGTGCAAAGCCCTGCAGTGCCCCTGTATACGCCCTTGCCTCCGTAAACGGAATCTTTGTCGGTGAGTGTCGGGAACCCGAACACGCCGACTTCAAAATTCTTCTTGGAATCGTTTGCCGCCTGGGCCATATATCCGCCCGTCGCCTCGATCATCGCCACGTTGCCTTTCAAAAACTCTTCCAACGCGTCGTAAGAAGACCAGGCGTTCGGATAATACTGAGTTTTCTGCTTCATGAGTTTGAAATACTCGCGATAACGCTTTTCGGCGTCCGTCTTAGGCGTGCTACTTATTCCCCACGTTCCTTCGTTATAAGCTTTAACTATTTCTTCCACGCTTATGAATCCGTCCTGCTCGATTACGTCGTAAGTCGGAAACAAATCCGCAAACAACGACACTTCGAGTACGATATCGTACCACGTGTAAATCGGAAAATATGGGGTTTTATTGATTTTTTCATAAATTGTTTTCTGCGCCGCAAGCAAATCGCCGAAGGAATCGGGAACGACTATTTCGCCGTTTTCGTTGACAAGCCCCGCCGCTTTGAACATATCTTTGTTGTATAAAATGCCTATCGGAATTTTTTCGAGGTCGATCGCGTAATATCTGCCGTTAGGCGCTCTCGTCGCAAGCAACTCTTTCGTATTATATATATCCGACCATTTTTCGCTACCGGGCGTACCCGCCGCGCAATAAGGGTTGGGCTGGCTTAAATAATCCGTTACGTCGACGATCCAACCGTTTCTTGCGTCGGAAACAAGGTCGGGAGATATCTGATACAGCAAATGAGGAGCCTCTTCCGCCGTGAGAAGAGAAACGATCGTTTCTCTGTCGCTGTTCAGCGAACTTTTGTTGATTATAATCTTCACATTAGGGTGGCTTGCCATATATTCGCCTGCAAGAACTTCCAACGTGTTGTAAGGATACGGATTTTCTTCCGTCTTTTCCATTGACGCCGTGGTGTTAAAGTTACCGTTCGCACCGCCTCCGTCGACGTAAATTACTATCTCGTCATTCTTCTTTTTGCATCCCGTAAACATAATCGTTGCCTGGAAAGCAAAAATCATCGTGATAAGAAAACATACAATTTTTTTCACTCAAAATTTCCTCCTGAATTTTTCTTCATTGTACACGAAAAAAATCCCATTGTCAATACGGAATTTTGCATAACATCCATAATGCTGTATTTAAAGATACAACTATGTGCCTGTTTTTTGGGGTTTTTCTCCTTTAACACTTGCATTTAAAGATTGCAAATGTTATACTTAATACAACTTACCCCTCAATAACAAATCCATACGGGAGAACAAAACATGGCAAAGACAACAAGAACGCCTCTTTATAATCAGGTAAAGGAATATCTGCTCCGATTCATTGCGGAATCCTTTCATGAAGACAATTATTCTTTTCCGTCAGAACCGGCGTTATGTTCCCAATTCAATGTTTCGAGGACAACGGCAAGACGCGCGATTTACGATCTGACCGAAGAAGGATTTCTCATACGCAGAAAAGGATCGGGAACCACAATTAAAAAGACTCTCGACGAAAACCAGAAGTCGTTGCTTTCCGCATATTTGCCGGAAAATGATTCGTCCCCGCCGAGCCCTCTCAAACCGCAAAAAACGGTGGCCGTGATTTTACCTGATTTAAAGAGCAATTATATGACAGGAATTCTCGACGGAATACAGGAAAACGCAACGAAAAACGAATGGAACGTTATCATCGCGATTTCGAACTACGATCAGGAACACGAAACAAATCTGATAAGGCGGTTTCTCACCTACTGTCAAGGGCTGATCATATTCCCTGTCAACAAAGAAACTTATAACAAAGAAATTATTAAACTTTCTCTCAAAAACTATCCGCTGGTGGCGATCGATAATTTGTTAAACGGCGTAGAAATGAGTTCTATAACGTCGGACAACAAAAAGACGGCATATAAAGCCGTCAAATATTTTATTCAACACGAAAAAAAGAATATCGCGATAGTTTCTCCGCCGTTCGATTCGGCGTATTGTCTTATGGAAAGATACAGAGGCTACAGAGAGGCTCTCAGCGAAAACAATATCCCAATGGATAAAAATATTATTCTCAACAACATCGGGCATTATGACGAAAAAGCTGAGATTTTAATACACAATTTTTTATATAAGAACCCTAAAATAGACGCCGTCGTTTCGTTCAACTTCGAAATCGGAATTACGGCGCTGAGAGTAATCAAGAACACGTATAAACACCTGTTGCCGTTTCAGTTCCGCTAAAATCTCCGGCGGGATACGGTCAACCAGCCGCCGCATATCGTCCAGTTCGCTTTTTAACTTCGCCCGTTCCATCGTGTCATTCATCTTGCCTTTTTCGCTGGCCTTTGCCCTGACTTCCAGCTTTTCATTTTCCGCTAACAAGTCATTGATTGTGACCTTGTATTTTTTCAACTGCCCGGAGAAATTCCCCATCTGTGGGAACCACTTTTTCAGCATGGAGAGGGCTTCCTCTTTTTTCTTTCCGGCATTCAGCGGGTTAATGCCGTCCAGCGTGGCTTCAATGGCTCTTGCCTGTTTGGATAGATTGACCGCCTGCTTGAACAGACGGGTGGGGATATGCTTCCTGCCTGTCTTGCTGGCACTTTCCCCACGCTCCAAGTCAGGATATTTCTCCACCATATAGGCGTGAAAATCGTCCTGCCACTTTGTTAGATTGGCTCTGTTGCCGATAATCTCCTTTGCACACAGGCGGTTGTCCTCTGTCAGCGGGACAAAGACCAAATGCAGGTGGGGTGTTTTCTCGTCCATGTGTACCACTGCCGACACGATATTTTCCTGGCCTACCCGCCCGATTAAGAAATCAGCCGCCCTCTGGAAAAATTCCTGTATCTCCTTTGGGGGCTTCTTCTTGAAAAACTCCGGGCTGGCGGTAATCAGCGTATCCACAAACCGGGTACTGTCCTTGCGGGTTCGGCACCCCGCCTGTTCAATCCGGCTCTGAATGAAGTGGTAGTAGCGTCCCTCCGGCTTGACGATATGGAAGTTGTATTTGCTCCGGCTGGTGTCAATATCTGGGTTGCTGGCGTACTGTTCCTTTTGTCTTTCGTGATGGGCTTCCAGCGGCCTTGCCGGGTTGCCCTTGTGTTTCTCAAACCGCAAGATTGCGTGTTGTGCCATTCTGCTCCTTTCCTCGTTCCATTCTTTTCCAGCGTGTTTCCACAGGGAAAATCCCGCCGAAACTATCTCTGATAGGATTGGAATGGAATAGATATAAATAAAATCGTTTTAATCTCTGTATTTCTATATACCGTCCGGTTTTCGTACTTCAAGAGGATTGATTATCGTACTCTATGAGTGCGGTTTTCAGTCCTCCGGCGTTCCATAACCGGATTTCTTGAAGTCGGTGTTTGAAACCGCTTCATAGGATTTTGGATAAATGCGGTTGGGTTTTCCACAGCCCTGCTTCT
>JALETB010000001.1 GCA_022781715.1 Clostridiales bacterium
TGTTTTGGCTGGAGCGGCGCATACGGAACTCATTTCTGGGTTGATAAAGCCGATAAAATAGTTGCGGTGTATATGAAAAACAGTAGATTTGACGGCGGGTCGGAGGCTTCTACGGCGAGGGATTTCGAAACCGACGTTATGAATTCATTTAATAAATAAGCGAATGAGACTTGCAGATGTATAAAACAATCAGACCGGGAAAAGTTCTTTACGATACCGACGGATGCGTCGTTCAGGCACACGGCGGTTCTATATTGTATCATAACGGAAAATTTTATTTTTACGGGGAAAACAAAGAGGGGATTACCGGCACGGCAACGGGTGAACGCTGTAAAAACTGGACGAACGGAGTGAAGGTGTATTCGTCCGACGATTTGTATAATTGGAAAGATGAAGGTATAATTGCAATAAGCAGTCGGGAAGGCACGGTGTTTTATCCTGAAAACATAACCGATCGTCCGCATATTTTATATAACGAAAAAACAGGGCTTTTCGTTATGTGGGCAAAATGCAGCAAAGTTCCGCTGGACGAATTGAAATATTGCGTGTACGCCGTGGCGGTGAGCGAAGATATAACGAAGCCGTTCAGGGTTGTCGCCGAACTCGATAAGTACCATGCGGGCGATTTCGATCTGGTCAAAGACGGCAGTAAAGCGTATATAATTTTCGAAAATCCGCACGATTCGATGTATTGCGTTACGTTAAACGACGACTACACCGATTTTACCGATGAAATGTCAATCCATATTCCCAAGCCGTTTCCGCCTTTTACGAGAGAAGCGCCGGCATTTTTCCAACGCAGAGGAAGAAAGTTTTTGTTAACTTCCGGAACCACGGGCTATTTCCCGAACGAAACGGTTTTATATGAAATAATCGATTTTCACGGGGAGTGGAGAGAACTCGGTAAGCCTTGCGTGAACGACGTGAATAAAAATTCTTTCGCGTGTCAGTTTTCTTCGGTGTTCAGGCATCCGTTTATAAAAGATTTATATATCGCGTTGGGCGACAGATGGCTGAGGGATTTGCCGGCGAACATGCCTGATATAAACGCGATTTACGAAAGAATGTTCGATAAAACCAAAGAGCCTCTTCCCGACGGGTTCACTACGACGGCATTGTCCGACGAAAACACTTCGGAAGCGACTTACGTCTGGTTGCCGGTGCGTTTTTCGGACGACGGAACGCCGTATATTTGCTGGGAAACGGAGTGGAGGGTTAATCCGACCGGCGAAAGCGGCGAAAAAGATTAATGCCGTTCTGCTATTGCATTTTATTTTGCAATATGTTAAAATAAGGGAAAAGAGCCGCCGAATATGGGACGGAGGGAGATTTTATGCGGGTTACGAGAAAAGACGTGTCAAGGCTTGCGGGTGTGTCGGAGCAAACCGTTTCGTATGTGCTGAACGACAGCCGTAAATTTTCGAAAGACGTCGTAGACAGAGTAAACAAAGCAATAGAAACGTTGCATTATAAACCCGATATGGTTGCGAAAAGCATGGTTAAGAAAAAAACCGACACCGTCGCGATAATAGTAAGGGATATGGCAAACCCGATATTCCCCGCCATTATTCACGGCTTTCAGGAGCAGGCAGCCGAGTGCGGCTACTCGGTTTATATATCCGACGTGGCGGGTAGCGGAGACGTGGAAAAACAGGTAAACGACCTGATTGCAAGAAGAATAGACGGGATATATATCTCTCTTGTTTCCGAACGCAACCTGAACGAAATCGTAAGCAGATTTCTGGATAACAACGTGAAAGTCGTGCTGGGCAACAAAGAAGAAACCGTGAAGGAAAGTCTGCCGGTCGTTGAAGCGGATATGGACGGAGGAATGAGAAAAATCGTCGCATATCTGAAGGAGAAAGGACATAAAGACATAGTTTATCTGAACGGGCTTAACCCGGAACAGAAAAGCGATCGTCGTTTTTCCGCGTTCGTCGACGAGTATTATAATGAGTTCGGTAAAAAACCGAGCGTGATAAACGACGACGCTCCCTATTCTACAACCGTTGAAGACGGAATGAGGCTTACAGATAAATTGCTTTCTGAAAATGTGCCTTTCAGCGCGATTATCGCTACAAACGATCTGATGGCTTACGGCGTTATAGATAAACTGAAAGAAAGAGGTTATCGCGTGCCGGACGACGTTTCCGTCGTGGGCATAGACGATATCATGTATTCGAAGTATATAAACCCTCCGCTAACCACGCTCGGTTACGATTATAGAATGCTCGGAAAAAAAATATTCAGGGTGTTGTATTCCGAAATCTGCGGCGAGCGTACTTCGGAAACCAACGAGGAAACTTATATCGTCGAAAGGAACACGGTAAAGGATATCCGTTGACCGGGTTTAAAAAAATAAAAAAAATTTTTAAATTTGTATTGACAAGCGGTTGTCGGCGTGTTAAAATAAAAAAGCAAGATGGTTTCGCGGTTAACGTGACTTCTTGATTTTTTACGTAGACTACGCGAGTAGTTTTAGCAAATTTAAGCAAATGAAAGAAAAAGCACGAAGTCCGTAATGAAGCGGGCATAGTGCTTTGAAAAATATTGCTACACGAATAGCAGAAACTTTAACGGAAACTGATAATGCCAAAAGAACAGGAAACTAACAGAAAAAACAAATTATTTTGGGCTTTAAACGGAAAACTTACCGAGCAAGGCATAAGAGAGAGAGTAAGAGATTTCAAAGAAAAGGATTTCGGGGGCTTTTTTTTGCATGCAAGGGCAGGCCTGAAATCGGCTTATCTTTCGGAGGATTGGTTTGCGGCGATAGGTTATGCCGTCGACGAAGCCGAAAAATGCGGACTCGAAGCGTGGCTTTACGATGAAGACGGTTGGCCCAGCGGATTTGCCGGCGGCAGAGTGAACGGTAAGGGCGAGGACTATTGTCAGAAGTCGTTGACAGCGAGAAATCTGCCGAAAGAATTTTCCTGCGAAATGAAAATCGCCGAAATCAATGATAAAAATTTTCTGGCGGGCTTTTCGTCCGGCAGACCCGAAAAAATTCCGGAAGGAAGCAGATACGCTTGCTTCGGCAATCTGCCTTATAAACGCGACGATTCCGGAAAGAGCGAATTCTGTTTCGGTTATAAGGTCAATCCGTTTTATGTCGACATATTTTCTCCGCGCGTAACCGACGAATTTATCGCTGTTACCCACGAGGAGTATAAACGCAGATTCGGAGATCGGTTCGGGAAAACCATAAAAGGTATTTTTACTGACGAACCGCAGTACGGCGAGTATTGTTACAGCCCGTATCTCGAAAAAGCGTTCGAAGAAAAAAAAGGCTACGATTTACTCGATTTCATATATCTGCTTTTCGGAGACGGGCAGGCGGCAGAAGTGTTTCGTCAGGATTATTACGACGTCGTTTGTTCCGTTTATAAGGAAAATTATATAGACAAGATAAACGAATGGTGCGTTAAAAACAATTTGTTGTTCACAGGGCATTTCCCCGAAGAGGACGGAATTTCAACGCAATACCTCAAAGGCGGAAACGCTATGCTTAATTATACGGGCATGGATTTTCCGGGCATAGACTATCTGGGTAGAAGATACGCTTCGCCCGTTCTATTGAAACAGATTTCAAGCGCAAAAAACCAACTCGGCAAAAAGGAGATTATTTCGGAGAGTTTCGGTTGTTGCGGCTGGGGAACGCGCGCGTCGGATTATCTCGGAATATGGGGATATGAAAGCGCGCACGGAATAAATAACGCGTGCCTGCATTTATCGGCGTATTCTATAGCCGGCGTGAGAAAACGCGATTATCCCGCGTTTTTCTCCGCGCAGAACAACTGGTGGGACAGTATCGGTTATCTCAATCGCGCGATGAACGGTATGAACGAATTTTCCTCGCGCGGCGAAAGCGAAAACGACGCGCTTGTTATTTCGCCCGTTTACGGTTGTTATTCCGAAAAAGCGGGAAGCGAAAAATCCGCGAATATATCCGCGGAATTCAGAAATCTTGTGGAATCGCTTATATCCGCACAGGTTCAATTCGACATTGCCGACGAAACCTATCTTTCGCACGTCGGCGCGGAGATAAAGAACGGAAAAATAAAAGTCGGCAAAGGCGAATACGAACTGCTGATTGTTTCCTCGACCGAAAATATAACAAAAAATACCGAAAAACTTATATCGGGAGTAGTCGGAAACGGCATACCGATTGCTTTTTGCGAACGTTTTCCCGAAAAAGTCGAAGGAGAGTTTTCCGAAGAACTCAAAAAACTTAAAGACATAAAGAGAAACAAGAAATTTTCTGTCGTCCAGAACAGAAGAGATCTTTGGGTGAAATATTTCGATTATATCGATTATCGTCGGAAAGCCGCGGTATTTTCCGAACGGGAAAAAGTTTTAACAAACAACGTCACGCTGAAAACCACCCGGGAAGATAAAAACAGATACGTCAGCGTTTTCAATAACGATTACGCGAGTACGGTGAAGGGAATTTTAGCCGTTAACGGTTGCGGGCAGATTTATTCTTACGACGCTCTGACCGGCAAGGAAACTCCGCTCGGTTGTTATTCGGACGAAAAGGCAACTTACGCTTGTTTTTCAGTCGAACCAAAAACGTTAAATATGTTTGTTTTCAAAGGGGGCGAACGGGAAAAGTCGGAAACTTACGCTTTAGTTAAGAGGTTTTCGTTAAAATCCGAAAGTTGCGCTCTTACCGATGCGAACACCTTTACGATAGACCGCGCCGAACTCATAATAAACGGTAAATCTTTGGGCGAAGATTACGTTTTAAATGTCCAGAGCAGTGCGTATAAGGAATCGCTCAAAGCAACTAAGCCGTTCAAAATGCTTGTAAAATACAAGTTTTTCTGCGAAAATAAACCGAATGACGTCTGTTTGTGTATGGAGAATTCAACATGCGAAAAAGTTGAGGTTAACGGAGTGGGGTTGTCGTTCGACGACGGGTTCTACGTTGACGAGAGTATCCGCCGCGCAAATATTTCTCATATCGCGAAACAAGGCGAAAACGAAATATGCGCGTATTATAACGTCAGCCCGAAAAAATCGGATTTTGACCTCGATTGCGTATTTGAAACAGAGAAAAACAGATTTTCTTACGAAGAAGAAATCGAAAGCGTATATCTCACCGGCAATTTTGACGTGGTTGTCGAAGGAAAAACATGGAGGACGCCGTGGTACGTAAAAGTAGCGGACGCGGAATTTAAACTGAAAACGTCCGCAGAAAAGAATTTTGACGCGGAACTCACGTCGCAAGGGCTGTGGTTCTATCGCGGCGATATCGAGAAAACGTTTATTTACAACTATAATTGCGATAAAGCCGAACTCGATATAGAGGATTTCGACGGCGCGCTGTGCATAATATCGATAAACGGCAAAGAAGCGGGCTGCGTGATGTCGAAAGAGAAAATCGATTTAACGCCGCGGCTTAAAAAAGGCGAAAACCTTATAACGGTCAGGCTGAAAGGCACAAATCGCAACATGTTCGGTCCGCACCATCATTATTGCGGAGAGCAGAGATTCGTAGGGGTGAACACTTTCAAAGGTACCCGCGGATATGAGGATGAGATTCTGAGCGTAGACCCGCCTGTAAATACGTATACGCCCGACTATGCGTTCACCGATTTTTATCTCGGAGCGGTTCGTATTTCCGAGTATAAAATAAGTAACAATATTGCCGGAGACGGCGAAAGGAGAGGAAAATGAAAAGATTGGTTGCAATAATTGCGGCACTTACGATGTTTGTTTGTTTGTTGCCACAAGGGTTGTCCGCAAAAGCGGATATTGAAAAAAACTTGCTGCTCGGACAATCGGGTTCCGGGAATTACGTTTATTCCGACGGCAAGTATACCGTGGATACGCCGACCGGCGAAGAGTTTGAGCCTGCCAGCGAAATAAAAGGAGCGAAAGGATATTACGACGGTAACGACGAATATCATCCTCTTTCCGATATCTCGCTTTATTTCAAAACGGTTATTTCTATTTCCTTAATCTCGCAGGTTCACACCATTCCGTCGGTTATCGTTGCCGAAGACGAAGTTTCTAAAACGTACGTTCAGCAAAGGCATAACGGCGCGTTGTACATTCTCACCGACTATACCGACGGCAGGAGTCAGGGCGTAAGATTATTCACGGGCATAAGTCTTTCGGTCGGAACAAGTTATACGCTCGAAATAAGATATTCGGCAGGTAAACTTGCCGTCGATATAAACGGCAGCGGCATTTTCGCAAACGAGGACGTGGAGGGGCTTCCCGTTATAAAATTCTGCACGTTCGGAGGAAAGGGCGGTTACGGCGACCTTGTTTTAACCACCGCAACGGACGTTAAAAAGTTTGTAAAAGAATATGCCGATCCCGCCGAGGGAAATGAAAACGTTCTGGATATTCCCGGAATCGAAAACAAAGTTTCGACCGCCGATATCTCGGTGAGCAGAAATAATTTTAAAATCAACGCTTTTCTCAATTCGAATTTTATATTGAGCAACGATTATCTTTCTTCGCTCAGGTTTTATCGCACGGATATTAAAGAATATTCCGACGGAAACGACCTCGATTACATTATCGAAGCGACACTTGAATTCGGGGATTACCCCGATGCGATTCAGCCCTGGTACGGATTCGGAATAATTATAGGCGAAACCGACAAAGGATACGTCGTGGTGCGGGCGATGAATAACGGCAATATTTTCCTTCACGACGCAAACAAGGCGAACGGCGACACGCTGTATAACGTAAGCAAACAATTCGGTTCGTTCAAAGCCTCCGCGGGCAGCAAGATAAAAATTAAAATTTACTATGCCGACGGGAAATTGACGGTTTTTATCGGAGACGTGGTCGCGCTTAAAAACTATGAAATAGCGATGTCTCTAAAACTCGGTTTTCACGCGCAGAATAATAAAGGAACGATAAACGACTTTTCGCTTAAGTTTATTCAGCCCGTCGCGGCGGCGGAAGTTCAGCCCAAGTCGGCTGAAACGGCGAAATTCGAATTTACGCGCGGCAAGATAAATTCCGGCAAAGCGGATAAATATCTCAGCGGCGATATATCGGCTTTCGGCGTGAATCTTAACAACGAAGAAGAGTATTTCGTGATGCAGTCTACGGGTGCGTCAAGCAAGTTGCTGTACAAAATGACCGGGCTTGAAAGTTTTACGGAGATAAATCAAAGCGAATTGTCAACCGTGTTGAAATTTACGCTCGATAAGTTTTCGACGGAAAACGGAGGTTATGCCGACGTCGTTATAAAACACAATGCTCAGGGCTATAAACGTCTTTTTATGAGAATATATAAAGACGGAAAAGCGGAACTTTACGAAGGTACGTCGACGACTCTTGGCAAAATAGCGGAAACCGCCGCGGAAACAACCGACGGAAGCGAAATAACCATTATAAGTTCGGACGGCTTCGTTTCTGTAAAAATTAACGGAAATTACGTTTTTAAAAACGTTGCGACGGGCGGGTATGACAACGCCGCAGGCTTCGGCGGGAAAGATTGTTCTTACGAAATAAGGGGTTTGAGTTATAAATACGTCGACGACGTAAAGTTTGAAAAACCCGAAAAAGAAACTTTTGTAAAGCCGGATCATTCCGGTGACGCGAATACCGAATATATCGAGCCGGAACTGCCCGAAAGGAAACCGACGGCCGACAAGCGCGGTTGTAAATCCGAGGTGTCGACGTCGATTATAATCGTTGCGGCGGTTATGTTTGCAGGCGCTGCGGCGGCGTTGGCGATAATTTCGCTCAAATCGAAAAAAAACTAAGCGGAGGAAAAATCAAATGAAATTATTAAAGAAATTATTAAGTCTGGCAATTTGCTCGGTTATGGCGGTTTCTGTGTTTGCGGGTTGCGGCGGCAACGAAAGCGTCAGCGACAACTGGGAAGACGTAAGCAACACGGAGAAAGAAGTGACGCTGAAGTTTACGCATATATGGTCGGAGCATGCAAAAACGTTCACGAAAATTTGCAACGACTTCATGGCTATGTATCCCAACGTAAGGGTGCAGACAAACGTAAAATCTTATTCCAACATAGACACGGCAATCACGTCGAGTTGGGGAACTTCGCAATTTCCCGACGTTTGTTTTTATTGGGTGCATGCCGCAAAAACGCTCGTAAACGAGGACGTTACGATGGCGGCGGATCTTACGGACATTTATTACGAAAAGTATAAAGAAAATCTCATCGGAGACGGCGAATGTATGTCGTCCGGCGCGATTAAAGGCAAAACGTATATCGTACCGTTCCGCGCTACGGGCTTCGTTATTTATTATAACGCCGATCTGTTCGGAGAGTTGGGGCTTGAAGTTCCTACGACCATCGAAGAATTCGAAAACGTTATGAAAACAATAAAAGAAGAATGCGAGGACGTCGTTCCGCTTTCCTGCTGGGGCGCGACGGGAACGTATTCGTATATAGGCGCCGCGCTTTCCAACTATATGGATATAATCTCCGGCAAAGCGGACGATCCGAACTATAAAACGGGAAGATTAAAATATACGGACGCCGATTTCGAACGCGAAGCATACGTTTATGAAAAGGTGAGAAACTGGACGAAAGCCGGCTACTTCGGTTCAAACCCGCTAGCGGGCAGCACCGAAAGCGTGGAAAGCGACTTCATAAACGGATCGTGCGCTATGGCAATGCTTAACAACAACAGTCTTGCGGCTATTCAGAGCGAAATGGACGTGAACGTAGGTTGTATATCGATTCCCGGTTTTTCGAGCATGGAAAACCCGGGGGCAGGTTACGTTTCGGGCGGTTACGACGGATTCTTTATTTCGCAGACCAGCAAGAATAAAGCGTGGGCGCTTAAATTCCTCGAGTATCTCAATTCTAAGGAAGTTCAGCAACTTTTTGCCGATAACGAAGGCTCCGTAATGAGCAGAAAGGAAGTTACTTACGGCAGCGCGCTTCAGAGGAGCGTTGCCGCGAGTATGGCGAACGTAGGAATTATGGGAACCCATCCGGATTACGTCCTCAGCGAAGCGGCTTCGGCTTCGTCGGTTGCGCTCAACAACTATACGGTTTCCAAGTCGGGCAGCCTGCAGGAGGCGCAGGGACTTCTTAAAGTTCTTTATAACGATCGCGTAACTTCCGTCACGGATACCATGCTCAACTATCCCGCGCTTTCTATGATAGATCCGCAGTATACGTTAAATCAGACCGCAGTGGACAAATATATCGAGTGGCTTAGAAAGTAATAACGGGATTATAAGTAATGACAGATTCAGGATTATATAAAAAACAGCGGAATATATGGGGATGGATTTTCTGCATCCCCGCTGCCGTTTCGCTTTTGTTGTTCGTCGTTTATCCAATAATTTATTCGGTATTGCTTAGTTTTACCGACGTCCGCTATTATGCGACCAGCCTTAAATTCAAAGGATTCGACAACTATATTTACTTATTCACAAACCCCACGACGATGTTCTGGCCGTCGCTTTTAAACAGCCTGAAATTCTCGCTGATTTCCACGGCAATACAGATAACGCTCGGTTTTCTGATAGCGTACCTGATTTATAAAATGAAAAGAGGGCCGCAAACGTTGTTCCGCGTGCTTATATATATTCCCGTGGTTCTGCCGGCGCCCGTCGTGTCGGTCATGTGGAAGTTTATTTACGCTCACGATAACGGACTGATCGACAGGTTGCTTCTCGCGCTTGGTTTTACCGATATTCCCGCGTGGCTGGTAACGCCGGGCTGGTCGATGGTTGCCGTTATAATAACGAATACCTGGTGGTTTATCGGCACAACCGTGATACTGTATTTCGTCGCGATGAACGCCGTGCCGAAGGATTGCCTGGAGGGCGCGAAGATTGACGGGGTAAACAAGTTTCAGGAACTGATTTACTTTATCCTTCCGCTTACGTTTTCTATGACGAAAGTAAATCTCGTGATGTCGCTCGTCGGCGGTATAAAGAACTTCACTTTGTTCTACTTGCTTACGGAAGGCGCGGGAAATACGAAGGTGGTCGGGTTGATTATATTCAATACGATGTATAAGCAGCGCAACTTTTCGCTTTCGGTAACAATGTCGATAGTATTGAGCCTTATTCTTGCGGTTTTCGTGTGGTTCGGTAATTTTTACCTTTCGAAAAAGGAGAAAAACGACTTATGACGAATCTGCAATCGCAAAGAAACCGCAAAAAGTCGGGCGAAATAACCGGAGTGATTTTAGAATGGATAGCGATGATTCTTATTTTAGTGCTTGTACTGTACCCGCTGATATTCGTTTTAAGCACGTCGTTCAAGACTTACGGCGAGTTTATAAAATCGCCTTTCAGTTTATCTTTGGCTCATCCGGAAAACTACTATAAAGCATTTGTCGAGGGAAACCTCGGGAGGAGTATAGTCAACACGGTAATAGTCGCCGTTGTAGCGGTGGTCTGTCAGACGATCATCACGGGGCTTGCCGTTTACGGAATCGGCGTTCTGAAATTCAAAGGGTCGGGCATCTTCATAGGAATTTTGCTCTTTACGATGTTCGTATCCGGCGAAATGACCACCATTCCGAATATCTTACTCATACGTGCGTTGGGACTATACGACACGCTCGGCGCGCTTCTTTTTCCCGCAGCGTTAGGCGTTTCGGGCATAGGCGTGTTCATAGGCGTGAATTATGCGAACGCAATTCCGAAAGAACTTCACGAAGCCGCTTCGCTCGACGGAGCGAGTATACCGCAGACTTTCTTTCATATAGATTTGCATTTATTGAAGCCTGTTCTTACTTACGTGGCGATAGGCGCATTCAGCGCGTCGTGGAGCGATTTTTTCGGTCCGCTCGTGTTTATACCGATGAACGAAAAAGCATACACGCTTGCGATAACTATTCAGAAATTCGACACCGTAAACAACTCGGAATACGGAACTCTTTGCGCAGGGCTTGTTATTCTCGCGGTTCCCGTAGTGGTGGTGTACGCGGTATTTTCAAAATATTTCCTTGAAGGCGTCGCGGTCGGCGCGGTAAAAGGATAAGATAAGGAGAAGAAAAATGAAGAAAAAAATACGATTTTGTTTTGTTCTTTCGCTTGTGGCTATGTTAAGCATAAGTTTATGCGCGCTTTGCGGGTGCAACAAAACCTCGGGCGGCGCAGACGACGAAAACGCAAGATATAACGAAAGATTGGATCGAAGCGATGAACTGTGCAAAACGGCAGTCAGAATCGACGATATTTTCCATGATCAGGCTGACGTTTTTATGAGTCCGCTTGAACCGAAAAGCACGGATAACGTCACAATTCGTCTGCGCGTTAAAAGAGGTAACGTGAAAAGCGCGACTTTGCAATTTACGGTCGATCTCGATAAAATTTCGGACGGCGAAGCGGTGTGGCACGATATTCCGATGAAATACGAAATTGCGGACGAAAATATGTATTTCGACTATTTTATCTGCGTTATACCCAAACAGTCGGCCCCGTATAAATACCATTTCAAAGTCGAAAACGACGTTCAGACGGTTTATTATAACGCGTTTGAATGTTATCCGGAAGAGAGCGGCGGCAAAATTTCGATAGACGCATCGGGCGACTATTACGTTATGCCGGATTTTGCCACTCCGGACTGGGCGAAGGGTTGCGTCTGGTATTCTATAATGCCCGATACGTTTTATAACTCGGACACGCTCAACGATAAGACGACTTCGTCGGTATATAAAGCCGATCCGTGGGGAACCACGCATACCGCGGGCGATTATTCGGCAGGGCTTTCGTATTTCGGCGGCGATCTTATGGGTATATACGATAAACTCGATTATATAAAGTCTTTCGGCGTCACGGGTTTGTTTATGAACCCGATATGGTACGCTTATCACAACGCCGGTTACGGCGCTGCCGACATGACGCAGATCGATTCCACGTTCGGCAACGACAATCTGCTTAAACAACTCGTAAAAGCCTCGCACGATAAAGATATGAAAGTTATGCTTGACGGAGTGTTTACCTATTTCACATACGTCGGCACGTGGTATAACAATTCTGGTTATTACGCCCTCGAAGGCGGCGCGAAAAAAGGCGATAAATATTATGACGCGTATATCCGTAACGAGAATGGCGACGTGGCGATTGTGTGGGGAAACCCGAGAACCGATTTCTCAAACAAAATCACAAGAGAACTCGTATATTCCGCGCCTTCGTCCGTCATGCAGTTGTATATACTCGAACACGGCATCGACGGCTGGCGACTTGACGTGGGCGGCGATCTTAAGGGCAGCGATTCCGCCAACTGGGGAACCGCCACGCAGATAATTCAGGATATGCGTCGTTACCTGAAAGATATCGACGAAGACGTTCTGCTTTGCTCCGAAGGCGGCAACGGAACAATGCTCACCGATTACGCTCTCGACACGATGTGGAACTTTAACTATTATTATTCGGTTAAAGATTTCCTCGAACAGGAAACCACGGATGCGGCTGTGTATAACTTCAATACGAACCTTTACGGAACTATAGCCGCGCTGCCGAAGTCTGTGGCAAACAGCAGTTACAACTTCACGGCGAACCACGATATGCCGCGCACGCTGTATGCGACAAAAAACGATATGGCAAAAGCAATGGCGGCAACCATCGTCAATTTCACCTATGTCGGCGCGCCGTGCATTTATTTCGGCGAAGAAATCGGAATGAACACGTCCAGTTTCTTCGATTCGATGATATGGGACAAAACTTCGTGGAATTACAGAATGTTCAATCTGTATAAGGCTCTATGCGGATTAAGGCAGGATTTTCCCGGCGTTTATAAGGACGGCACGATAAAAGACCTTAAATTGCCCGAAAACAGCGGAATGCTGGCTTTCGCAAGGTGGAAAGGCGACGAAAAAGTCGTAACGATAATGAACCCGTGGAACGAAAACAGAACCATAGAGATAAACGTATCTTGTCTGGCGATGAAAAACGGCGACCTGCTTACCGATTATCTCACGGGTAAAACTTATGCGATCGACAACGGCAAAGTCACCGTCGACGTTCAGGAAGGCGGCGCGGTGCTTGTCAATAAGAATATTAATAAATGGGCGGGCAAATATGAACTTACGACGCTCGGCGAAACGTCGGCGCAAGTATACGAAAAACAGCCCGGAACGCTTGTTCTGCAAGGAAACGGGACGGTTGCGGGTAAAAGCGATAACTTAAAATTCGCAAATCTTCCCGTTTATAACAACGGCGGAATATCTTTCGTTCACAGCAGCGGCGGCGCGTATACCGCGCTTATCCGCGACGACGAGTCTGTCGGTTCGTTAACCTATGGCTTGGTGTTTAACGCTGCGGGAAAAGCCGAAGTCGTTGCGAGAACGACAAAGGGCGGGGAACTTTCCGTCATAACCGAAATCGACTTCGCCGACGGAGATAAACTGACGGTGGAAAGAGGTAACGGAGGCAAATTCTTCGTCACCGTCGAAAGAAACGGCGAAAAACTCGCTTATAAGGAATCGGAAACTTACGTCGGTATGGATTATTATGCTTATGCGGGGCTTGCCGCTCTCGGCGGAACCGCAGAAATTTCCGACGTCGACGTTTTCTGTTCTGCAAGCGCGCAACTTGCCGACGATTTCGACAATCCGCATAGCGGAATGATGATTGCAAACGAAAACGTTACCGTGAGCGGCGGCGACGCGACGCTTAAGGGCAACGGAAAACCCGTGTCTTACCTCGCTCCCTTCCGCGCGACCGATTTTTCGGTTAAAGCAGAACTTAAATCTTCGCCCGAAAACGGATATCAGGGCGTGACGGTATGGCAGAGCGAAAACAATTTCGTAACGCTCGCGAGAAGAAATAAAAACGGTAAAAAGACGATATCGCTGTTACATTGCGTAAACGGCACGGCAAGCGAATTCGCCTTTGCGGACGACGTTGACGGAACGATCGTTCTTCAACTTGAAAAGGTCGGTATGTTTTATACCGGCAGATATTCGACGGACGGAATCAACTTCGTTACCGTAGGCGAAAATCTTTACTCCAATTATTCGGAAATATATGCCGGCATAGTGAATTGCGACGTTAAAGACGCAACGTTCGGTTATTTCTGCTTCGGAGATTCGATTAAAGACGGCGCAAGCAAATCCGACCATCAGCGTTACGGATATATAGATTATTACAGCAACCTTCTTTCGTATGTAAAAGGCATGATAACCCAGTCCGTTTCGGGCGGTATATGGGAATACTGCGCAGGCGGTATCGAGCAGACTCTCGTTTCCGCGACGGAAGGCGTCATGACGCTCGGCGGCGAAAAATTCAAGGGATTTAAAACCGAGTTCACGTTGCAGATAAAAGAAAAAGGCGGAGAAAACGCCGACGTGGAATTTCGTTTCGGTCAGCGCGACGGCGCTGCTTTCGGCAGAGTGAAACTTTCCGCAAACGGCGAAGTAAGCCTTATGTACGGCGATGAAGTTCTTTCTTCTTACCGCATAGAGAATTTCTCGTTTGAGAAACAATATCGCTTTGTAGTTATAGCCAACGAAGAGAAAAAGATTTCCGTGTTTATGAACGAACAACCGGTTCTTGTCATGGAAAGGGTGATTCCGGAATATGCGGGCGGAACACAGACGATAGTCTGCCATAAATGCGCGTTCGCGGTGACAAGTTATAACGCGTTCCATTATTACGTGGACTGGCTGCATATGGCAGGATATTCGGTAGTGCCGGACAGCAAGTACGTGATTATCACCGCGTCAAACAATAACGGCGGACTTGCTTCGTTGTTGTCGACGGGGGTGTCCGACGTCGTAATCGCCGCAAACGTTCAGATGAAGAAAAATCTTAACACCAAAACAGCGGTTTTCGGTTACGTTATCGACGGACTTGCGGGCGCAACGCCCGACAAAGAGGGTATACTTGTTTCGGCAGACAGCACAGGTAAAATAACGATCGCCGAAAAGGGCAAAACGTTGGCTTTTGTCAAAGCCGATTACGATTATCAAAGTTTCTTCTTTATTGTAGTCGTTCAAAACGGAAAAGTCTGCGTATATGTCGATAAATACGTCGAGGGCGCCGAAAAAGGAATGAAAAATTATTCCGAAAAACCCGCGCTTGAATACGATTTCGGCAGATCTGTCGGCGGCAGTTTGCAGATTTACGCTTCCTATGCAAAAGTTACGCTTGCAAGGCTTGGTTTGTACGGTCTGAAAGCCGGCGAGGATTATACGAAGAATACGCTTTACACCGAGCGCGCGATAGAAAGCCCCGTGGTAAAAACGCCGGCGAAAACCGACGCGTTTGAAAATGCGGGCAAACACGAATTATCGTGGGACTTCTCGGATAAAAAGCAGATGGAAGACTTCACTGTTTATGAAGGCGCATGGTACGTCGACCCGGAAAACAGGCGTCTTGTCGGTCTTGGCACGGGCGATTGGACGACGGGTTTGACGATCAACGCGGGTATATTCGACAATTACGAATTGACCTACAAGATTTATAGTCACGGTTCGGGCAGTTGGGCGGGTTCCTTGCTCAATAAAAATGCGTGGAAGGACAACCACGACGACGGCGGATATCTGTTCTACACGAACGGCGGCGGCAATATGGTCTACTTTGCGCAAGGCGGCGGAGTGTCCGGCGCGCAACTCGACGAAGACGGCTATATGACCGTGAAAATCAGAGTTTACGGCACCGACGACAATAAACGGATAACCGTCGACCTCGGCGGAGGAAAGAAGACGACTTACGTTATAGGCAAAGACACCGCCACCGACATGCGAAGCGGTTTCGTTTCGTTCGTAGCGGGCAACTGCGTCGCGTATTTCCGCGATATTTCGATTCGCGAACTTAACGTCGACGGCGGATATGCGGAATAATGAAAAAAATTAAAACCGTTGCGGCGGCGATTATTGCCGCCGCAATAGCGGCGCTCGGCGCGGCTTCGATAATAATCGGCGTTGTAACCAAAAAAAACGAACAGTCGGAATTTCCGGCAGGCGGAATATATTTTGCGCGGACGGACAGCAGTATCTGTCTTACCGGGCGAACGCAGAATCCGCTCGTAACTCTCACCGTTTTCGAGGTAAAAAAGGACAATTACAAGTCTTTTTTATCGTATGAAGATATTTCTCTGATAGGCGAAAACGGTAAAGAGTATTCCAAAAAGGACGTTTCGATAGTCTATACTTACACCGACTCGTACTTTTCTAAACTTTCCGTTTCGCTCGTTCTCGATATAAACGAATTCGACGACGATTGTCCCGCATATATATCGCGGGCAAAACTTTCCTCGAAGAGCGGCGATAAGTATTGCGATCTGGGCAGTATCTGTATTCTTGTTTGCGATAAGTCGAAAAATCAGGATATCGCTTTCGGCGGGTACACTCAAAGCAGCGAACAATTCTCCTCGTATACGGTGCTTGTTTCCAACAACGGGGGAAAGTCGGTGTATCTTAAAAGGCTGATAATGAATTTCCGTTATACCGAAAGTTCGTTTACGGTTTACGATACGGCGGGCAAGCCGGCGCAACTCGACGGGTACGAAATCGAAGCGGGTAAGTCGGCTTATATAAGAGTAACGCTTGAACCCGACGAAACGCTTGAAAAATATCCGTTCTGTTTTGTTCGGCCCGCTCTCGAATACTCCGACGAGAACGGAGAAACTTCTTATGCGGGAGTGAATTCGACCGCGTACTATAACGCGATTACGGACAGAAAAGACGTAAAGAGTTATCTTAAAATTCTCGGAGGCGGCATATGAAAACCGATAAATCCATAATTTCGGGGTTTTTCTGCGCCTCGCTGACTTTTCTGAGTTTTCTGCTGTACGTTTTGCAGGCAAGGTTCGGCATGCCGTACCTTTTCCTGTCGCTTAAAACAGTGATTTTTGCGGCGGCGTGTCTGTTGTTTCCGTTATTCGTTTCAAAAGGCGAGTATAAGCGGAAACTTGCAAACGAAGCGTTTAACGGCAAAACGGGAACGACGAATATCATTTGCGGCGTTTTGTCCGGAATAACGTTCTGTTTCTTCGCGGCGTTCTGTTATAGCGGTATTGTTTCGCTTTACGAGGGTTTTACGGGAAAGATAATCATTTTTACGTCGTCCGTAAATCCGACTGCCGGCGAGATAATCGCAACGGTTTCGCTTAAAGGTGTTTTGTTGCCGGCGTTATCGGCGATGTTTTATTACGGCGCGCTCGGCGGATACTTCGCCGATAAAAAACACGGGGTTTTAATGGTCGCGGTATACGCTTCGCTTTGCGAGTTTTCTCCCGAAAGCGCGGTGATCGCGCTGATGTTGAACGTTCTCGCTTCGGCAAGCATGAAAAAATGCGGCGACAAGACGATCGTGCCGTTGATAATCACGCTCGTTTATTCGCTCGTAAATATAGTTTTTCCGCTGATAACGACTTTACCGTTCTCTTACACGCTCGTAACTTCGCCCGAAACGGCTAAGTATTACGGATTTGTATCTGCGGGCATAGGGTTGTTGTTTCTTGCCGCGACGGTTTCGATGCAACTGTTTTTTAAAGGGGATAACGGAGAAAAACCTCTTTTGAAGATAACTTCGGACGACAGGGTTTCGTTCTTCGGAACGGCTGCGTTGTATGCGATTTTAACAATAGTTATTTATTGCGGAATTGTTTAATCCGCGCTTAAAAAGATTATAACGGCATAGCCGTATAATAAAAAATTCGGAGGTAAAAAGATGAAAACAAAAACACAAAAAACGTTTTTGGGCGTGTTGGCAATGTTTATCGCATTGTGTCTTACATTTGCGTTTTCAACGCTGACGGCGCGCGCCGAAAACATGACGATCGACCCGACGGCCGAAAAGACGTACACCGAAGCCGCGTATTCCGTCGTGGCGGACGTCGCTACGAATAAGCGTATAGACGTTCCCGTTAAATGGGATGAAATTCAGGACAAAACCAACGTGACCGCTACGATTACCGCGAAAGGCGTTGATTTTATGCCTTATACGAGCGACTATACCAACGACCCCTATATCATAATAAGAGAAGCTGAAGATAAGTCTTTCCAGGTCTGGGCGAGAGTTATCCGTAACGGTATGTTGCAGGTGTTCTCGGGTAAAATAGGCGTAACCGAAAACGTTATTCTCAACGTGAACGCGTGGTCGCAACATACAACCATTCTCGGTTCCTGGAGCCTTAAAATCGTAACCACGGCTACGTCTGCAGAGTTTTTCGTAGGCGAAACATCTTACGGTACGGTAAATTACGATGCGACTCCGCTTGCTTTCGGTATCGATTTCTGCGCCGGATTCTATGGTTACATGACCGATCTCAGCCTTAAAATCGAAGATAAAGAATACGTCGACATAAACGACGAAACCGAAATAGAGGGTTTCACCGTGTCGGATTTATTCATTCCCGCAAGCAGCGCTTCCGTAACGTTACCCACGATTATCGGGAAAGGCAAGTACGTTAAAAACGTAAAAACCGGCAAATATGAAAAAACGTCCGACCTTGAAGTCGAAATGAAATTTACCGCAGTCGACACGGGCGAAACCATAGGCGATGCGTGGTGGAACGTTCCCATAATAGGTTTTTACACTACAGAGGGTGGCGCGAGCGTAGGCGTCAGAAACGGGTCGAACGGAATTACCCAGATATTCAGGGGCAGTTCGGAAGGTTCGCCGGTATATTCTTCGGCATACCACGGATATTATGACGTCAAAGAAGACGGAAGCAAAAAGTATAATTTCCCTTACGCGTACGGGGTTAAGGTCAACATTAAAAACGGCATTGCAAACGTAGCCCTGGCAGGCACCGTGTATCATTCCGACGTGGAATTGGGCGCGGGCAAGGCGGAATTCGTGTTCGGAAACAACGGAGCGACCGCTTTTTGCGGAATATCCGTTAAAGTTAAAAACGCAGGGGATTATGACTTCAACGACATTGTCGACGCGCAGTATTTAGGCTTTATCGACGCCGAGCCGACAGAGGGTAAACTCGGATATTTCGACGTTGAAAACGGCAGTTATTCCGCTCCCGACGGCGTCGGCGGATACGATAAACAGGTCGCGCTTTCTTCGGCGTTCGGCGGAGAGAATTTGTCTGCCACCAAATTGAATCTCGTGATGTCCTATACGGTAACGATGGATTCTGCTCCCGCTAACGTGTGGGAAGTTCCCGGCGTTACTTTCTGGCAAGGCGCAGACGGCGCGACTTACAACTTGCTTGCGCATTACAATGCCGATACTTACGTTTTCAAAATTACCGGAAACGGCACTCAGGAAACCCCTGCCAAGCAATTCGGAGCGTGTGCGCTCAGCGCGGCGCATAACGGAACCTATTCCGTAACGATCAAAATCGAAAACGGCGCGGCGAAGTTCGCCATAAAAGGTCATCAGGACATCTCCGGCGAATTCCAATTGCCCGAAGGCAAACCCGTTATGAATTTGTTCACAAGGGGTACGGCTGCAACTTTCTCCGACGTTAAATTCTACACGACCGACATCGATTTTGCCAAAGAAACGGGAACGAATGTTTACAGCGAGTCCATGGTCGTTACCGAGGCTCCCACGGCGCAGAAATTCGGTGACGAACTCGTCGGCGGCAAACTCAAAATAACTTTATCCGATAAAACCGAAAAAGAAATCGCGTTGACCGATGCCGGAGTTACCGTTACTTATAATCCCGAACTTTTAGGCGAACAAGACGTAATTATCAAATACGAGGATGCGACCGCGGTATTTAAAGCAACGGTAAAAGTTAATCTTGTCGATTATGCTACTCGAATAGTTCTTGATACTCAGAAGGAAGAATTCGAGTATGGCGAAGACCTCGGCGGTTACACCGTTACGGCTATAATGGCGAGCGGCGCGGAAACCGACGTTACGGCGGACGTTGCCGTCAGCGGTTATGATAAAAATAAGAGCGGCGTTCAGGAAGTCACGTTCACTTACGGCGCCCTTACCGTGAAAGACGAATTCACCGTTAAAGCAAAGCCGGAACCCGATCCGTCCGAATCCGATTCCGGAACCGAGTCCGGTGAAAGCGGTTCGACCGGCAGCGAAGAGGCTTCGACAAGCGGAAGCACGTCAGAGAATTCCGCGACCGCGGGCGGCTGCTTCGGCGGTATCGGTTCTGTCGGAATGACCGCGTTGGTTGTTATCGGCGGCGCGATTATGTTCGTTCGCAAGAAAAAGGAAAACTGATCTTAAACGATTTACATTTTCGCCGAAAAAAAATAAAATAAAACTGACAATCGTTCGCGGTGAATAAATTTTGCCGCGAGTGATTGGCAGTGCTTGAAGCAGCGGGATTTTTCTTTAACGAAACATCCCGCTGTACAAGCGATAAAAGAAAAAGTTTTTAAAACATCGCGCGAGGTTAAACGATGGCGGAATTATTTTACTGCGCGTGCGGAGATTATCTCGGTACGCTCACTCCGAAAAGCGGAGACGAAGTTACCGTAAAGGTAAGGATTAAAGGCGAAGCCGAGGTTTTTATAGAGTATACGGAAGAACTTTTCAATCTTTCCGAAAATCGCTATAAAAGAGAAAAAACTTATTTTTTGTGTAAAAACGGAAGTTACGAATACCGTTTTTCAAAGATTAAATTAGCGAAGAACAACGTTCGCTTTCATTTCGTATGGATTGAAAACGGCGTTGAATATATATATGACGCGGGCGGCAAGGAATTAAAAACCGATAAAACGAAAGATTTTATCCTTACGCCCGATTTCAGTGTTCCGAAGTGGTCGAAAGGCGCGCTATGGTATCAGATTATGCCCGACAGTTTCTTTAACGGCGACGTTTTAAACGATAAGGGAAATTCCGGTCTCACGCAGGAAAACGCCTGGGGAAACGGGCATTTCGGCGGCGAAGATTATTTCGGCGGCGATCTGGACGGAATTATAAGAAAATTGGATTATATAGCCTCTTTCGGCGTGAACGCGATAAGTATCAACCCCATCTGGGCGGCGACGCACAACGCCGGTTACGGCGCGGACGATCTGACCGACGTGGATTCCTGTTTCGGCGGCGACGCCGGGCTTAAACGGCTCGTTTCGGCCGCTCACGAAAGAGGAATAAAGGTCTGTCTGGACGGAGTTTTCGATTATATCGTGCCGAAAGCCAAATGGTATAACGCCGACGGGTTATATCCTTTCGCCGGCGGCGTAAAAGAAGGCGACCCTTATTACGATATTTTTCTGCGCGACGAATGCGGAAGAACGATTCCCAGTTTCTGGGGACAACCGCTCGTGGATTTTTCATCGGATAAAGCCCGCGCAATTATTTATGAAAACGACGACAGTATAGTAAAAACCTATCTGAAACCGCCGTATAATATCGACGCGTGGCGAATGGACGTAGGCAATATTTACGAGGGAAGCGATCCGGAACATTTCGGCAATTCCGTCGACGTTATGCGCGATATGCGTAAAAACATTAAAGAAGTCAATCCCGACGCGCTCCTTATAACCGAGAACGACTTGCCGAAAATGCGCGCTTTTGCGGTGAACGACAGTAAGTGGAACTATGAACTTGGCGTGCCGGTAAGGGATTGGGCGGCAGGGAAAAAGACGGAAACCGAGTTTGCGAAACTCATAGACGAAAACACGAAATCTTTGTCCGTCGAAAACGTCAACGCATGTTTTAATCATATAACGACGCACGACACGGCGAGAATTACCGACACGGCGGGCGGAGATATAAACGCCGTAAAAGCCGCCACGATTTTCGATATGACGTTCCCCGGCGCGCCGAGCATATATTTCGGCGACGAAAACGGCGAAAAGGGTAAACCTTATCCGTCCATGGGGCTTGCCGCTCCGACCTCGTTCGGTTCGATGAGTTGGTACGACGGCGACAGAAACGCCGAAATATTTGCAATATATAGGACTTTGGGCAAAGAAAGAGCGGAAAATCGCGATTTTTATTCCGACGCGGGTTACGAGATTCTTCTCTCCGACGACGAAGCGAAAGTTCTGGTTTTCGTAAGGTTTAAAAACGACGAAATCAGAATAATCGCGACAAACCGTTCGGCGGAAGCCAAAAGCGTTGTCGTCGATATCTCTGCCTACGACGATTGCGGGGAATATACCGATATTTTAAGCGGTTCGGCGGCAAAAACCGATAACGGAAAAATCACGCTTACCGTTTTCCCCGGCGGCGCGCTTTTTGCAAAGGGCGGCAAGGCGACGGAAATCGACGGGTATTCGACAAGCGGCGTCGTAAAGACGAGGACAGGCGAATATGAAGTTTCCGGAGAAATATCGTTTGAAACGTTCGGTTCGTTCTCCGTATCGTATGCGGGTAATTTCGGCGAAAAAACCGAAATATCTTTCGATAAGTTTTCGGTTGCCATAACTGACGGCGGCGTATACGTCGGAGGAAAAATCGTCTGCGGCGGCGCAATCGGGAAAGTTGCGTTAATTCGCGATAAGTTTCTGACTTTAAAAGTCGACGATAAAGAAATTTTTGTTTGCCGCGACGTGTTGCCCGCGAAATCAACGGTAAGATTTAAGGCGGAGAACGCTGCGGTTAAAATAGTCAAAGAATTGAGCGGCGCTTGCGCTTATGCCGATTTTTCCGATTACGGCGGTAATTTCTTTACGGAAGCAAAGGGCGAAATCGTCGACGGTAAGTTGAAACTCAACGGAGAGCGGGCGTTTACGTCGGTCAGATGCGACGATTTCACTTTCACCGCGGGTTTATGCGGTAACGGAGGTATCGTCGTCGGCGACGGCAAGCAGGAATTGTCGTTCAGATACGAAAACGGAAATTTAACGGTGGATTTGCTCGGCGTAACGGTCGGGCGCGCCGCCGTGAGCGAAGCCCCCGGATATCTGAAAGTCGAAAAATGCGGAACCCGTTACAGATTTATCGCTATAGGCGAAACGCAGAGCGTAACGGCGGCGGAAAACGTGAGATTTAACATATCCGAGACTTACGTCGGTGTTTTTTCGGACGAAGAATGTCTGTTTACAAAGGCGTATTTCGGAGATAACGGAAAAACCTTGAGAAACTATTCGAAAGACGTTTTCGACCTCTCGACCAAAGAATATGCCGATAGTTTGCAGAAACCGGTTTTAAGAGTCGTTAAAGGCGAAATCTCGCCCTGTTATGCCGGATATGAAGCCGCAGGCGGCGAAAGCGAAATGGTTATAGACGGCAAATATAAGAACTTCACGTTGCTGTTTTCGATCGAAACGAACAACGCGACCGCAGAAGTAAATTGCGGACGGTTGAAATTAACCGTAGCGGACAAAGAAACATCTTTCGGTTTTAATGATAATAAAATCCGCATAAGGAGAAAATCCGTTAAAAGCGATTTTATCATAGTGAAAAACGATGAAAGAGCATATTTATACGAAAACGGGTTATTCGTCGGCGAAAGCGAAGCCGAAAACGAGATTTTCGGCGTGTTTTTCAAAGGTGACGGCAATTACAAACTGACAAATATCGGAATAAACCGCACCGGCGTTTCATACGTCACGGGCAGAGGGAAGATTTTCCCGATGAAAGAAGGGTTTGACATCTCGTCCGAATGGGCGGAAACGGCTTACGCGTATTACGGTAAGGCAGTACAGAATTTCGCTTTTTCGGCAAACATAAAATTCAATCGTTCGGCATCCGTAAGCGAAGGTTATTTCTCGGTATGCTTCGGGTTGAAGGCGGGGAATTATCCCGAAAATCGCGGGGCGGCGATTCGTTTTTATAAGGAAACAAAAAAGGCCGAATTGACCGTTAACGGCGAAAAAACAGCCGAATCCGATATTCCCGCATTCGATAACGAGAGTTTTTACGCGGTTATAGCGAACGTTAACGGAATTATAAGGCTTTACGTCGCGCCGAATGAATCCGAGAAAAAGTGTGAACTCCTTTTCGAGGCGGCTACGGATATGAATGAAGGCGGTTGCATTACGTTTTTCAACAGACAAACGCGCGCGTTGATATGTAACGCAAAACTTAAGAGTATAGACGGCTTTTCCGATGCGGAAGATTATATTTCAAACGTCGTAATCGCGCCGTCGAAACACAGGTACATGATATGATTTACTATTTGCTTCTTTTTATCGGCGCGGTAATGATCGTTTTATCGGTCGATATCGATAAATACTACCAGAAGAGCGTGGAAGGGCTCAACAATATCGAATGCGCGATAAGAAAAACCATTCCCGGTTCGCTTGTCTGCGCGCTGTTGTTTTATGCCATGAACGGTTTTAAATTGAACGTAAGCGCGATTTCGGTGGGATTAGGCGCGGCTCTCGCGGCTTTGAATTTATTAAGCACGTTAGCGTGTTTTAAAGCATACGAGGTCGGAAACGTTTCTCTTTTTACGATGTTCCGTATGCAGGGCGGAATGTTGCTTCCGTTTATATACGGTATCGTTTTTGCGGATAACAACCCCACTCCGTTTCAGATCGCGGGGATAGTGATAATGGTTTTCGCGCTTATACTGCCTTATCTTTCTGCGAAAAAAGACGACAATAAGGAGAAAAATTCTTCGCTTTATCGTATCTTGTGCGCCTTTATTTTTATTGTTAACGGAGCGGTCAGCATTGTTTCTTATATTCAGTCGAACAGCCCGCAGGCTGTTGACGGCAACAGTTTTCTGACGATTTATCAGTTGGAATCGGTATTGTTGTTTGTAATAGTTTACGCCGTGTGGTGCGCGGTGAAAAAAGACAATCTGATCAAAAACCCGCCCGTAAGAACGAAATCGCAGACGTTGCGTTTGTGGTTGTGCATAATATTCGTGGCGGTTATCGGTTCGGTTTCGTATCTGTTGCAACTTATCGGCGCGGCTAATCTGCCTGCGGTGGCAGTATATCCTATGGTTACGGGCGGTACGGTTTTCCTCACCGCCGTGAGCGGACTTGTTTTTTTCAAAGAAAAATTGACGGTGAAAGGATACGTCGGCATAATCCTTACGTTTATCGCGACGATTTTGTTTGTTTTTTAAGGAGATCGCATGTTTACGGAATTTAAAGAAAAGTATATAAGCAAAGGTCTTTTTTCGTTTTATTACGGAGATGATTTTATAAAAAATCCCGCTCCGGACAGTGTTGAAAGGCGCGAAAGAAAAGACCGCATAAGTTACGAAAAGTCGTATTTATTCGGCAATAAATTGCAAATCGTGGAAACGACGGACGTATTAAAAGATTTCCCCGTTATAGAAACGCGGTTGAAAATCAAAAATCAATCGGAAGAAAACACGGAAAAAATAAAGGATTTAAAAACTCTCGATATAGTTCTGGAAACAGAAAAAGACGTGCCGTCGGGTTTTCCGTGCGATAACGATTACGCAAAAGTAATCCGGTACAGAGGCTACGCGAGGGAGGAAGAGGAGTGTTGCCCGCATAACGATTATCTGAGCGACGAAAAAATCCATAGTTACGCTCCGATTCAGGCGCGTTCGTGCGACGGCGTTATGGCGTATTTCGACGTGGTGAGAAAAGACGCGGGCGCGGTTTTATCCGTCGGCTGGACGGGACAATGGCAAGCCGATTTTCTCAGAACGTCGGCGGGCGTTTCCGTTCGCGTCGGAATGCAGACGTGCGATTTTTATCTTAAAAGCGGAGAAGAATATTCATATGTGTCTGCAAGTTTGCTGTTTTACGAAAACGGCTATTTAAACGGACATAACGTATTCAGAAAGTATATGAAATCCGTATCGCCGGCAGGTAAAAATAAACGTATAGAGCAATTACCGGTATTTACCGGAACATGGGGAGGTTTCTCCGAAGATAAGCACCTGAGACTTATCGATATTTTCAAACAGGCGGGTTCCGAGTGTTACTGGATGGATTCGGGATGGTTTGGACATCTTACGAAAGAACAAGCCGAAAAAAGCGTGGCGTGGTACGAACACGTCGGAAATTGGAATATCAACAAAACCGTTCATCCGTCGGAATTTGCAACTATAAAGAAAAAGTGTAAAGAGCGGGGAATGGGTTTATTGTTGTGGTTCGAATTCGAAAGAGCGATGAAGAACTCCGACGAATACAAAAAACACCCGGAGTGGTTTATCGATAAAAAAGGTGAGGATAACGGTCAGGTCCTTCTGAACATGAGCTTAAAGGAAGCCCGCGATTATTTCTTCGCGCTGCTGGCAGACCTGATAGAAAAAACGGGTATAAATTGGTATCGTCAGGATTTCAACGTCGACGCTTTGCCGTATATGCGAAACGACGAGGCGGGGCGCGACGGTATCACCGAACTCGCGTATATCAACGGATTGTATGAATTTCTCGATAAAATACTGACCGTTTATCCGTATATGATGATAGATAATTGCGCCGGCGGCGGAAACAGAATGGATATAGAAATGCAACGCCGCGCCGTGACCTTGTGGCGTAGCGATTACAACTGTTATACCGATTACGTCAAAGAGGGAATTCAGGCGGCAAGCATGGGTTCGGCATTGCTTTTCCCTTACCACGGAACGGGGGTAAGAGTGAGTAGTCGCGATCTTTATGATATCCGGGCGGGTTACGCTGCCGCCGCGGATATAAACACCACGGACGAAGATTTCGTTAAAGCATGGGAAAAGTACGGAGATTACGCTGCGGACGACGTTGCGGTGGAATTCGCTCGGAGCCTGACGGCTTTGCTTAAAAAAGTTATAGAAGAGTACAAAACCGTAAGGCATTTGTACAGCGAGAATTTTGCGCCGCACTCCGCATTCAACTCCGATTCGTTCAGTTGGTGTTGTTACGAATTTTATAACGACGAAAAAACCGAGAGCGTTATTCATGTTTTCAGAAGAAGCAACAGCGAACAATCTTCCGCCGATTACGTCGTCTGCGGTGTGAGCGAGAATTGCGATTATATCGTCAGGGATATGGACGGAGAGAGCGTAATTATCAGCGGTAAATCTTTAAAAACGAAAGGACTTCATATCGAAATAAATAACAAGTCCGAAAGTAAATTGTTTTATATAGTGAAAAAATAAAATGTTGAACGCATACGAGATAAATTTATACGATTATTTTAAATCAGATAAACCGGATGCCGCCGACGGCGTTTTACAATGTTACGCGCCGGAGGTGACGAGCGAAGTGAACGCCGACAGAGAAATGCCCGCTATGCTTATATTGCCTGGCGGCGGTTATACCGCCACTTGCGACAGGGAAGCCGAGGCAGTTGCACTCAGATATCTGGCGAAAGGATTTGCATGTTTTGCGCTAAGATACTCATGCAGTCCGCTGAGATATCCCGTCGCTCTCACTGAGGCTTGCCTTGCCGTAGAGTATATTCGCGAAAATGCGGAAAACTTGCGGATAGATAAAGAAAAAATTTCCGCGGTAGGATTTTCCGCCGGCGGCCATCTCTGTTGCCTGCTGGGTAGCGTGGGAGGGAATAAAGATATAAAATTGCCTTTCGATATCGCAGAGCTGCAAGTTAAAGCAACAGTATTGTGCTATCCTGTTATACTGTATGATAAAGTATACGCCCATTTCGGCTCGTTCGAAAATTTATGCAGCGACGACGAGAACCTGAAAAAACGCCTTTCCTGCGAAAAACTTATAACGAGCAAAAGCGCGCCGATGTTCGTATTCGGTACTGCTGACGACGAAGCCGTAAGCCCTGTAAACGCTCTGAAAATAGCCGAAGCGGCGGCAAAAAACGGCGTTCCGTTTTCTGTACATATCTACGGTAAAGGTCGTCACGGCGTTTCGACGGCAGACAATCTTGTTTACTGCTCCGACGATAAAAATTATTTTACGCCTTCTGCCGCAGAATGGATAGACCTCTCTGTTGAGTGGCTTAAAGAACTCGGTTTGACAACAGAAGATTAAAACGCGCGATAGGATAATGCCTCGCCGCGAAAAAGTCGGGTTGAGGGAATAATTCTTAAAAAAAAAGTAAAGTGCGTTTGTGTCCGAAACGACTATAAGATTTGGGGGAAATTGGGGAAACTTTTTCATTTAAAGGCTCAAAAATGGCAGTTTTGAGTTAAAAAGCATAAAAACAAACGATTTTATAAGATTATGATTTTCCTCTGACTCCGTCATCCGGGAGTGACGCGTTTTGCCAAAAATATAAAATTTTTTGTCGAACAAAACGCTATTCCGTCGCTTCGCTCCTTACAAATCTCTCTTTTAATTGAAACTCTTTTGAAAAATCCGTATATTATAAGTCGTAAAAGAATAACCATTTAGAGCAAAAGACGGTAATCAACCGCGACGAAGATACCTATCTCTACGTAAAAGGGAACTTTACGCCGATTATTCCCGAAGAAGTTTGGGATAAATGCAAGGAGATTCGAGAGAGCAAGATAAGACTTAGAAAAACGCAAGAGGGTAAATTTGAAAAGTCGGGACTGAGAACTTCGGAAGATATTTGGGCAAAGCGCTTGCGTTGCCGTTGCGGATACCATATGCGAAAGGACGTTTGGCATCCAACGAAACACGGCTTAACGTACGGCTATAAATGTTATAACGTGTTGAATAACGGTAGCAAGAAAGTGAGAATTGAAGTTGGGCTTGACGCCGAAAAATACTGCGATATGGGCGCGATTGCAGATTGGAAACTCGATTTAATGTTCCAAAAAATACTTGACGAGTTGAATTTGCATAATAACGAGTTGGTAGACAAGGCGTATCAAAAGTTTGAAGAGTGTTATACGCGAGATGCGAAAGATTTGAGACGGCTTAGGGATGCGGAAGCAAAACTTAGAAAGATTCAAATGAAGATAGAAAATTTAACGGAAATGCGTGTCA
>JALETB010000021.1 GCA_022781715.1 Clostridiales bacterium
TGCGATTAAGTCGAGGCGTTTCCGCGGGTTAATATACAAATATAAGCCGCGGAAAGAACAATGAATTAAGCGTGAGGCACGCCTGAAAATCGGGTTTATCGGGGGTTCTTCTCGGCTATCAACCAAAACGCCGATATTTTCGATGAATTTTGGCGAAGGCGAACGCAGACGTACTATACGTACTTCAAGCGAGAATTTGACAAAAAGCACGAAAATTGCGGCGTTTTGGCGGGTTCGAACGCAATCACCTGTGGCTAACTATACACTTAATAAAATTATAACATACTTTTTTGAAAAAGCAAAGACTTTCGCAAAATTTTCCGAGTTTTTTTGTTCGACAAATTTCGACGCGTTCCGACAAATTTTCGGGATAAATTACGACAGGCATATGTCACATTTCTTTTTGTATTATACAACACGAACAAATGTTTGCTTTTTAAATAATTTTTTAAAAAAAAGGTACAGAAAAACCTTGAAAAACAAAAGCGGACGAATATAATTCGGGTTATAAAAAACTCAAAGGGAGGAGTTGCGAATGTTTATCGAACAAAAAGCGTTGCTCAGAAGCCTCGAGCAGATAAGCGGAATAATCGAGAGTATGGACAGGAGGTTTATGTTGAAAGCCATAGGGAGTTTTTCGTGCAGACTCCCGGCGGAGGCGCAGGCGAACAGACTTATCGAACTCACCGAACGAAAAAAGATTCTTTTGATTCTGCGGCTTGATATTTACGAGGCTCTCCGCGCTTTAAAACCCGAATACAGGCGAATTCTTGCGGAAAAGTACGGATTCGACGAAGAAAAGAGAGGCGTAACCGACGAAAAGAACAGGAGTTATTATAAAAAACTCGCCCTGGCGACCGGGAAATTCGTCAAGGCGCTCGAAGGCGAGGGGCTTACCGCCGAGAAAATCCGTTCCCTCGCGGCTACTTTTCATTTTCTGAGCGAGGCTATCGCCGTGGAAAAATCTCACTCGATAAGCGCGGCGAACTTCGGAACGCTTAAAAACACTTCGGGCAGAAGCCTGAAACCTGCCGCCCCGAAACCGGAAGAAACCGAGCAGACCGGAACCGAACACGCCGGAACAGAACACGCCGGAACCGCAATATCCGCGGCTGCGCGAACGGCGGAGAGAAACAATGCTTAATAATCGTCGTCGAATTCGTTCCCGGTTATGGCTTCGTCTTTCGCGTTCCCCTTTCCGGAGGGGCGGAAAAGCAGATAAACGATAGAAATGGCCACAGCCGAAACGGCTATTATAACGGCGAGCTGAACGCCGTTCCCGAGCGTGGAAGACGTCTGTTTGCTTTGCCCCGAAACTGACTCCGAAATGCTCTCTTCAACGCTTTCTTCTTCCGGTTCCAATCTCGGTATTGCGAACGAAAAAACCGAATTAATCGATATATAGCCCAGGTATTTGTCTCCGGAAGTTGTGGATACAAGCCCGTAAACATACTTTTCTCCGTCGGGTTTTGTGAGAATTCCGTAATAATCGACGGTGCTGTTTTGCGTTATGGTTTCGGTTATCGTGAAGTCGGTGTCCTTATATAACATACAGGTCTGATTCACCGTCAGCGTAAGCGCGGGGTAAACGACCTGCGGAGTTTCCTCGGTGATGTTGAGTTCTTCCGTTCTGACGTAACCTTTTGCCGATGGTTTGGCAGGGTTGTCGCCCCGGTATTCCACCTTCGCGCTCACACCGTTTATCGAAATAACTTTAACGTAATATCCGTAAGGCAGAACGAACCACGGCACGGTCAGAGAAGAATCCATATATAATATAACGTTTTCGGAGAGTACGCGCGAGTATCTCGTTTCGCCCGCTTCGGCATAATATCGGGCGGAAAACAAGCCCGAAAGCGGGAGGAGAGATATCACGAACAGCGCGGTCAGCGCGATAAGACATTTTTTCATGGTACAAAGATTATAACTTATCGCGGAGCGGGAAAAAAGGAATAAGAAAAGGAAAAAAAGGAGTTCTTGTCGTTTATGACGGAAAAGGAAATAATAGAAGCGATAAAGAAAATCGAAAACGAGCAGGAAAGGCGTAAAAAACTGCC
>JALETB010000023.1 GCA_022781715.1 Clostridiales bacterium
AAGCAAGCCGCGGGCGGGCGGTGTCGCCGCCCGCCCGCGGAACAAAAAGCGTTAAACGTCTGAAACCGGCTTTATAACCGACCGTTCAAACGCTTGACAATCGAAACGAAAAGAATTATAATAATGTAACTTGCGACCATAATCGCGTATTGCGAGAAGGTCAAGAGAAAAAACCTTGCTTGCGGCGTTGTCCGTAAGCCGAATAAGTCCGGGAGGTAAAAAATGAACAAGTACGAAATGATTTACATTTTGGAATCTGCTCTTTCCGATGAAGCCAAAGATCAACTCGTTGAGAAGATCGACGGCGTTATCACGAAAAACGGCGGAGTTGTCGAGAAGACGGAAAAGTGGGGCATTAAGAAACTCGCTTATCCTATCGACTACAAAACTGACGGTTATTACGTATACGTTGCTTTCGAAGGCGACAGCAATCTTGTCAGCGAAGTCAAGAGAGTTGTGGGCATCACCGAGCACGTTCTCAGAAGATTAATAACCAAAAGATAATCTTAAAGGTTGAAGTTTGCTCAGCATTAAGGAGAAAAATTATGAACAAAGTATTTTTAATAGGCAATTTAACGCGTGACCCCGAAATGAGCGAAACCCCGAGCGGCATACCTTATTGCAGGCTCGGCATAGCCGTCAACAGACCCTATTCGGGCAGCGACGGAGAACGCGCAACGGATTTCTTTAATATCACCGTGTGGAGAGCGCAGGCGGAAAATTGCGGAAGATACCTTAAAAAAGGCAGCAAAGTGTCGGTTGTCGGCAGCCTTCAGAACCGTTCTTACGAAGATAAGGACGGCAACAAGAGGCAGGTTACCGATATAATCGCCAACGAAGTCGAATTTTTGTCCGTCAGAAACCAGAGCGAAACTTCGGGTGAAGCGGATCTGCCCGCGCCGAAGCCGTCTAAACCGACGCTTCAGCAGGTCGACGACGACGAACTTCCGTTCTGATTCGCGCCGATTAATTAACGGGTAGAGCGTTTGGGCAAGGGTAATCATGCAAAAACAATGCGAAACGCCTTGCCGAAAGAGAAAGAGAATTTCAAAAGGAGTAAAAATCATGGAAGAAAAGACTACTAACGTAGCGGCTACGCCTGCAACCGCAGCCCCCGCCGCTCCGGCAGCCGCCAAAAAGCCTATTAGAAAAGCGCCGAGAAGAAAAGTTTGCGCTTTCTGCTTGGAAAAGGCTACCGAAATCGATTATAAAGACATCGCCAAATTGAAAAAATACGTCACCGAGAAAGGCAAAATCCTTCCCCGCCGTATGACAAGCGTATGCTCTAAGCATCAGAGACTTCTCTCGACGGCAATCAAGAGAGCAAGACTCGTTGCTCTTCTTCCCTTCAAAGGGGAATAAGAGTCTGCCGAAAATTTTCGGCTCGAATTCAGTTAAAAACCCGACCTTAAATCGATGGCCGGGTTTTTTGTTGCCTCAAAACGCTTGCGGAATCCGTGAATTTGTCGTAATATGCGGAAAAATTGCCGAATAGAATATATAAGAGGGTGCTAAAATGGCTTTCGGCGACGGAATTCTGCAATGTTTAGGCTTGAAAAACGAACTTTCGCGCTGTCCGTTCAGGGTGACTTTGTTCGGCTGCGAAGGCGCGGTTATCGGCGGAGTGAAAAAAATCGCGAAGATAAGCGACGACGAGGTGGTTTTTCTGGCGGCTAAAAAGGCGATAACCGTCGTCGGCAGATGCTTAAAAATAACCTGTTACGGCGAGAGCGAAACGGCGGTTTCCGGCGTGGTTACCGAAATTCGCATCTCCGATTCCGGAGCCAAATAAGGAATGCAATGCATAGGCTTAAAAGGAGGGCGGTGAGGTGAAAACAGACAAAATAAAAGGTCTTTTCGGCGTTTACGAAGCGGAAGTCGAAACCGATAAAAAGGCGTTTATGGAGGCGTTTAAACGCCGCGGGGTCGCGCTTTATAACATCAGATATGCGAAAAAGCGCGTAAGTTTTACATCGCCCGTGACAAATCGCTGCAAAATTTTTGCAATTTCCGATAATATGTGTTATAATATAAAGGAAACAGGATATAAGGGTAAGTTTGCTCTCGCGGTGTACGCGGCAAAAAAATCGGGTCTTATCGTCGCGCTCGCGCTGACGTGCGCCTTCGCCGCGATAAACGACAACCGCATCGGAAAAATCGAATTCACCGGCGACGGAACGCTTCTGAAAAAGGAAACGGAAATCGTTTTAAACACCGAAAACGTCCGCGTTGGGGAGTTTTTCCCGGGCGATCTGAACGAATTGTCGAGAAAAATAACGTCGTCGAGCGAGAAGTTCGAATTCGTTTCGGTCTCAAAACGCGGCAGAACGCTCAGCGTGGAAGCGCGCGCGGCGGCGGGCAAAACTTTGCCGCTCAACGAGTGGAAAAAGCGGATAACAAGCCCATGCGACGGCGTTGTGAGGAGAATTTCGCGTTATAGCGGCACTTCGCTCGTTTCCGTGGGCGATACCGTTAAAAAAGGCGACCTGCTCATCGACGGTTACTTCGAAAAAAACGGCGAGAGATACGAAACGGAGTCGCTCGGCGACGTGGAAATAGCCGTAACCGAAAAATACGATTATAAAACGAGCGGCGAAGGGGAAGAATACCGCGACAGAGCGAAAGCCGTTGCCCGCGAAAGATACGAGGACAAAGTCGTCATATCCGTATCCGCGAAGTTGACCGCGCCGTGCGTTTACACCGTTACGGTAACTTACGTCGTGATTGCTAATTAAAGGAAAATAAACGTGGCTGAAATTAAAGTAAACGTCGAACTCGGAGCGTTGGACACGCTCTCGAAACTGCTCGGCGTGTTTGATGAAAATCTCAATATCATTTCCCGCGAAACGGGCGTTACGGCATACGTCGAAGGAACGAAAATAACGCTTTCGGGCGAGGAAAACCGAGTTTTGCTTGCCGAAACGGTCATCAACAAGCTCGCGGGGATAATCCGTTCGGGCGAACCGATCGACAAAACGAGGATAATCTATTGCGTGGAACTCGCCAAAGAGGGCAACGCGGAAGGCATAGAAAAGGTTATGTCGGGCGTTATAGCGATAACTTCGCGCGGCAAACAGATAAAATGCAAAACCGTCGGGCAGAAAAAATATGTGGACGCGATAAAGAAAAACACGGTCGTTTTCGGCGTCGGTCCTGCGGGAACGGGCAAAACCTATCTCGCCGTGGCTATGGCGGTTTCGGCGTTTAAAAACAAGGAAGTGGAGAAGATAATTCTCACGAGACCCGCCGTGGAAGCGGGCGAGAAACTCGGCTTTTTGCCGGGCGATCTGCAAAACAAGGTTGACCCGTATCTTCGCCCTTTATACGACGCTTTGCAGGAAATGTTCGGCGTGGATAACTACGTTAAACTGATGGAGAGGGGCATAATCGAAATCGCCCCGCTCGCCTATATGAGGGGCAGAACTCTGTCCAACGCGTTCATTATTCTCGACGAGGCGCAGAACACCACGAAAGAGCAGATGAAAATGTTTTTAACCCGTATGGGCGACGGCAGTAAAGTCGTCGTTACGGGCGACCTTACGCAGATAGACCTTCCCGACGGGAAAAAGAGCGGGCTTAAGCACGCCACGACTATTTTGAAAAATATCGAGGGAATCGAAACGGTGTTTTTAACCGCTAAGGACGTTGTTCGCCACGCCCTCGTTATGGAAATAATCAAAGCATACGAAAAGGAAACGGACGGCGAATTCCGTCGTCCGGATAAGGAAAGAAAAGACTAATGTATTATCAATCGAAAAAAGCGATAGAATGGAAGAAGAACGACTACACGAGAACAATTCTCCTGTTCGCTCTTCACACGTTCATAATCGTTCTGCTTTACGGCGTTATGTTGTTTTGGAACGCATACCGCGCCGAAGTGGACACCGCGGAGTTTCTGATGAAGAAAGAAACGATAAGCAAACTGCTATACGTAACAATAGCGGTAGTGCTTCTCGCGGCGGGAATTTATCTCTATTTCTTCAACGAAAACAAGGATTTCATTCTCCGCTCCAAAAACATTCATCTCGTGTTTATCATCATCGAGGTTTCCATTCTCGCGATGTATATCACGGGGCTGTATCTTAACGTAAAGTCGCGTCCGTTCGCGCTTTGCGCATTGTTGATGCTGCTGCTTATCAACAAGCGTTCGGCGATTTTCATCAACGGCGTGATCTGTATTTATGTTTTTCTTGCGGATGCGTTCCTGGCGGTTTCTTCCGCTGCGGACGTTTCGGTTTATTCCGCGCTCGTCATCAATTACACAACGAGTCTGCTTGCGATTTACATCGTGGGCAGAGTAAGTTCCAGACTGAAAGTTTTCGTCACGGGCTTTGTCATCGCCGTGCCGATTGCGCTCAGTTACGCCGTTCTCGATTTCAACACCTTCCTGCTCAAACCGTGGCAGGCGGCTTTGGACGGGCTTTGGTCGGGCATGCTTTCGGTCGTGCTTATGATGGCGTTTCTGCCGTTCTTCGAGAGGTGCTTCAACGTTTTAACCGATTACAGACTTATGGAGATAACCGATCATAAGTCGCTGCTCATAAAAACGCTTATCGAAAACGCGCCCGGCACGTTCAACCATTCGCTCGTTGTTTCCACGCTTGCGGAATCCTGTGCCACGGCTATAGGCGAAAATCCGTTGCTTGCAAGAGCGTGCGCTTATTATCACGACATAGGCAAACTCAAACAGCCTGAGTTTTTCACCGAAAACCAGAAGGGCTATAACCCCCACAACGAACTCACGCCCGAACTTTCCACCGATATCATCCGTTCTCACACCAAAGACGGCTATGATCTTATAAGAAAATATCACCTTCCGCAGATTCTTGCGGACGTCGCCCGCCAGCACCACGGCACGATGCCGATAAGGTATTTTTACGCAAAGGCGATGAAATATACCGAGGGCGAACTTGATATCGAAAACTTTTCTTACCCGGGGCCGAAGCCGCAGACGAAAATCGCCGCGATAATAATGATTGCGGACGGTTGCGAAGCGAAAGTGAGAACTCTTCCCGAGCGTTCGCACGAAAAGGTAGACGCGGCGGTGAGAGAAATCATTGAGGAAAGAATGGATTTAGGGCAATTCGACGAATGCGACATAACGATGTCGGATCTCGATATTATCAGAAAGACGATAACCAATTCGCTCGCGGGCGTTTATCACGACAGAGTGGAATACCCGAAACTCAGAATAGGCAGAAGAGATTGATATGAACGATTTTTTGGTACTGAGAGAGGACGAAGAGCCTTACGACTTTGGCGCGATCGCGGAAGCGGTTTATAAAAAACTCGGGCAGACGGACAAACTATCCGTGGAACTTAATTTTGTTTCTCCGGAAGAAATCCGCCGCCTTAACAGCGATTATCGCGGGGTGGACAGGGTTACGGACGTGTTGTCCTTCCCTTATCTCGACAAAATAAAAGGCAGAGTTATAACCCGCGACGACTTTAAAGACGACGTGGACGAAGAAACAGACAGCGTGCTTATCGGCTCGGTGTGCATCTGCCTCGAAAGGGCGAAAGAGCAAGCCGAGGAGTATGGGCATAGTCTTAAAAGAGAGGTTTATTATCTTGCGCTTCACGGTTTTTTGCATTGTTTCGGCTTCGACCATATCGAAAAGTCGGACGAAGAGGAAATGACGGCTCTCGCCGACGAAATCATGCGCGAACTCGATATAAACAGATAAAACCCGATTAAACCCGATTAAACAGACGAACCCGCTATAAGCGGATAAAGGATAAAAGATAAAGATGAAATGCGGAACGGTTGCCGTCGTCGGCAGAGCGAACGCCGGAAAATCAACGCTCGTAAATGCGTTGGTGGGCGAAAAAGTATCCATAGTTTCCCCCAAACCTCAGACCACGCGCGACAGAATTTACGGCGTTCTGACAACGGACGAATATCAGATCGTTTTTGAGGACACGCCCGGCGTTTACAAGGCGGCGGGGCTTCTCAATTCGCGTATGCAGAAAACGGTGGAGAGAACCGCGCGCGACACCGACCTTATTCTGTTCGTTCTCGACGGACACGACGGTTTGAAGGACGACGACCTTAATCTGCTCGCAAAATACGCGAAAATAGGCGCGCCGCTTATCGTCGCGCTCACAAAAACGGACATAATGCAAAAAGAAGCCCTGCCCGAAGAACTCGTGGCGGTTTCCGCGGTGGAGGGCGTGAGCGAAGTCGTTCCCGTTTCGGCGAGAAAGAGAAGAAACGTAAACGAACTTTTAACGGTTATTCTCGGATATTTGCAGGAGAGCGAATACGTTTTCGACCCCGAAGCGGTGTCCGATAAGTCCGAAAAGTTTATGATCGCGGAAATAATGCGCGAAAAAATTCTCGTCGGCTACGATAAGGAAATTCCGCACGGCGTTGCCGTAACGGTGAATAAGTTCGGAAAACGTCCGGACGGAATTTACGATGTGGATCTCGATATAATCTGCGAAAAAACCAACCATAAAGCCATTCTCATAGGCAAGGGCGGAAAAGCCCTGAAAGAAACTTCGACGATAGCGCGAGAGGCGATGGAACGCTTTCTCGGCGCGAAGGTTTTTTTGAAAACTTACGTCCGCGTGAAGGAAAACTGGCGCGACAACGACGCGCTTTTAAGGGATTACGGCTACGGCGCGAACAATGACGATTAAATCGTAAAAGTCTGCGTATAAGTCGATAAACCGCGCATATACTATCCGTATGAAGACCCCTGAAGAAAGAGTCTGGGAACTGTTTGAAAAAACGGGCAAGCCCGGATATTATATGTTGTATAAAAAATTGAAAAGCAAAAAGTGAACGTATGAATTACAAGGTGAACGGAATAACTCTTTTCGGGGTGAATTACAGGGAAAGCGATAAAATACTGACCTTGTTCACTCTCGAAAAAGGAAAAATCGGCGCGGCGGCGCGGGGCGTGAGAAAAGCAAACGCGAAAATGAAGCAGATCGCCGAGCCTTTTTGTTTTTCCGAAGCCGTAATTTCGGAAAAGTCGGGCAGAAGAACGATCACCGAAATCAATTCTTTCGATTCTTTTTACCCGGTCCGCACCGATATAAACAAATATTACGCCGGCAACTGTGCGCTGGAATTCACAAACGCCTTTCTTCCCGAAGGGCTTGTTTCGGAGGGGCATTTCGTCATTCTCGCCGAGTTTTTGAAGGCTCTGGCTTACGGAACGCAAAACCCCGCCGACCTTCTCGTGAAGTTTTTTTTCGACGCGGTGAACGAGAACGGCTTCGCGCTCAATCTGTCTTTTTGCGGCAGGTGCGGCGAACCGATAAAAAACAAAGTTTTTTTGTCTTCCCGCGAGGGAATCTGCGTGTGCGAAAATTGCCGAAAAGAGGGCGACGGCGGGTTTTCGGTGGATACTTATAAATACGTCAGGAACGTTTCGGAAGGCGTTTTTTCGGACGTTGAGCCGAAAATACGCCGCAACGGACTGAAACTTTTCGGTTATTACATAGAAAAAGTTTCCGGCGTGGCTCTTAAAAGTCTGTCGGAATTTATAGAGATTCTGAATATGCGTTGATATCGCCTGAAACCGATATATTGCCCGGTTTGCTTGACAACTATGCCGGTATTGTTTATAATATGGCGGTAAAACGAGGTGGGATATGGACTTTATCGACAGAAATCTTGAACAGAACGAGAAGATAGTTTTAAAAGCAAAAGTAAGTTGGTTCGCGCTCACGGGTCCCGCGATATGGGCGGCGATTGTGGAAGCGTTATATATTATTCTGAAAATAACCGTCCTCGACGAAGCGTTTAAAAACCTCGGCTCTACGGGCGGAAACGACGTTGTTTCCGGCATTCTTTCCACGTTTCTCAGCGCGATTATAACGGTCGTAAACATCGTGCCGCATATTATCGCCGCTTTTCCGCTGATTACGAAGGCGATAAAACTTTCGGCAACGAAACTTGCCGTCACCGATAAGCGTATTTTGGGCAAAAAAAGCGGGCGCAGAGCGGAATTTATTAATATCCGTTACGACAAGTTGAACAGCGTTTTCATCAAGGACGACGCTCTGGGCGGAATTTTTAAATACGGAACGGTCACCCTTGCGGGAAACGGATTCAAAACCACGGAAATAAACTGTATCGCAAGCCCGAAGGATTTCAAGGACAAAGCCGACGAAGCGATGGCGAATTACGTTGCCGAAGAGAGAAGAATTCAGGCGGAGGAAATAGCCTCGGCGATGAAAAGAATGCAGGACGAACGGTAAAACGACGATAAAATTTCAGGCAATCCCGAAAGGGGTTGCTTTTTTATTGCGAGTATCGCCCCGGACGCGAAATTTCGATGAATCGCCGTCGTCTGTGGCGGAT
>JALETB010000041.1 GCA_022781715.1 Clostridiales bacterium
CGCGGCTTATATTTGTATATTAACCCGCGGAAACGCCTCGACTTAATCGCAAGGCACGCCTGAAAATTTGCAGTATCAAGGATTAAATAATATAGGGCAACCTCAAAGCCGACTTTTCTGAAGATTTATGGAAAAGGCAACCGCAGTTGTATACGAATACTACAAGGGCGCATTTGCCTTAAAGCGCAGAAAAGGCGCCTTTGAGGCGGGATAGATCGGGGGTTCTTCTCGGCTACAAGTCTTGCCTTGCGTTTTTAGGCTAAGACAAGGCGCGTGAGCGCGTTAATACTGGGCGTATAACACGCGAACGCAACGCCGTATTAGTCAAAAACACAAGGCAAGACCGAGTTCGAACGCAATCACCTGTGGCTAGCACTCAAAACAAGTAATTAAAGCGTCGGCGGAAAAACGTTACGGCGCACGGAATACGAATGAAAAAATTAACAACGGCTCTTTTAATCTTAATATTTTTATTCCCGGCGCTCGCCTTATCGCCGCTTCTCCCAATGGGTTCGACGAGCGGAAATATTCCTTCCGCAAGCAAAGCCCTTGCGGCGGAAAACGATTCCGGCGATCCGATCTCAACCGACATATTTTTGCCGACGAGTTATCTTCAGTATTACAAACTCGACAATCCTTATGCCATTTGCCGCTACGACGGCGACGGGGACACGTTCGTGGCGATTTCGCACGCCGGCGCGATCGTAATTTACAAATGCTCCGGGGAAACCGGCAGCGAACAGTTCCGCTCGATAAAAATCGACGGCGCGTCGTCGATAGGCGTTCCGTCGATTGCAAAATATAAAAATTTCCTTATCTTCACTCAGTGGTCGAACATTTATTACGTCGACGTGTCCGATTTCGACTCGGTCGGCAGCCGCCCGCAGGTACAGACGAATCTCGCCTGCAGCAGCGGTTTCTCGGTTTACGGCGACATGATAGCCGTCACGACCAACAGCGCGGTGATTTATTACGACCTTTCCGTCGCGGAAGACGGCTCTCTCGAATTCAAGCAGAAATCCGACAGAAAATACCGCTACGAAATAACCAATCTCACCGCGGTATACCTTGTCGACAACGAAAAAACGTTCTTCCACTCCAACGACGCGAAAGCAATTTACGAATATTCGCCCGCCGATTTTTCCGCAAAGAAAATCGTAACCGGCGTGGAAAACGTGAAATCGCTTGCCGGAAGCGAAGAAACGGGCGACGAACTGTTCTATTCCACGAGCGAAGGCTTGTTTTCGGTCAATCCGTCCGATGCGGCTCCCGAGCCGACCGAAATATGCAGGGTTTCCAAAGAAGGCGAAAGAGACCTCGGAAAACTCTGGAATCCGCAGGGCTTGTGTGTTGTGGACGGAAAACTCTGGATCGTCGATTCCGACAATTCCGACCCGAAAAACTCGATAAACGCCGTGCAGGAATTCGACCTTGACAAAGGCAGATTCACCGACTTCGCGATAACCACGAACTCCAAAGCCGTCAACAGGCTGACCGACAAGGCTCAGGACATCACGATGTTCGGCGACAGTATTTACGCGCTCGACGAAGACAGAATAGTCGTCATCGGCAACGCGGACGACGTGCCGGAAAACAGAACTTACCACAGAATCGATCTTGAATCGAAAGTGGACGAATTCGCGGTTTACGGCGATTACGTCGCTTATTCCACGTTTAACAATTCCAATTTCACATCTTCCGTCACGGTGGCGAAAATTACCCGCGCGGACGACGAAAATCCCATTCTCGGGCTGGAAAAGATATTCGATTCTTCCGAAAATCTTTCGAGCATACAGATAAGGGATATCGCCTGCATGGACGACGTGTTTTACTTCATCGGCTCGCAACTCAACCACCCCGTTCTGTTCTCGCTCGACGCAGCAAGTTCTTCGCCGGGGCTTGTTCAGGTTGCAAGATTCGACGATATCGACGGCGCGGCGACCAATCTTGCCGTTGACCCGTTCAACTCGCTTTATTTCTCGGTTGAAATTCCCGGAGGCGGCGGTTACGACGTTTATAAATACGAAAACGGCGTAAAATCGCAGACGGTGAGAATTCCGACTTCGAAAAACCTTCTCTCGATGCAGACCGATCTGGACGGCAAAATTTATCTGCTTTACGAGAATAATCTCACGGAATGTTATAACGGCGCGGAAAAAGTTTTCTCGAGAACGCTCGAAACCTCGGGCAACCTCGGAACGATAAAACCGGCCACCGCAATGTGCGCGGGGTGCGATTCCGAATATGCTTACTTCATCTTCGAAGGGCTTATTCTCCGCTCGTCCGCAAACGCCGATCTCGGAATAGCGACTCCTTACACGATCGATATTCCGTCCGATTTTTCCTTTGGTTTTTCAAGGAACGAAACTTACGGAAAAATGAGAACGGGCGCAAAACTCTTCGAGATAAAAGCCTCGGAACTTTCGAGCAGATTCTTCGCGTTTGAAAAGTTTGCCATAGAAACCGGAAAGTACGCTTACGCCGTGAAAGACCTCGGCGGAAAATATTACCTCGTCATCAACGACAATCGCGCCGCGATAGCCCGCAAAACCGACTTCATCGAAGCAAGCGCGTTCGGCGTTACGCCGCTCGAAAAAACGGCTTACGCGATGACGGATTTCAAGACGTACGGCTTACCCGCATTGAGAAAAGTCTACTTAGCCGCAGCCGCGGCGAAAAAATACGATAAAATCGCGATCACGGGCGAACTGAGTTTTAACGGCGACGACTATTACGCCGTGAAAATCGGCGACGAAGAAGGATTCATCCCCAAGACGTTCGTTGCGGAAAGTTATTTGTCGGAAACCGAATACGCTGCGCTCGAAAACGCTTACGTTTACGCGAAAAACGGCGCGACGGTTTATGCCGACGATCTCACCACCGTAACCGACGAAATTACGTCCTATAAACAAGTCATTCTGCTCTCCGTTTCCGGCGACTACGCGAAGATTGTTTACGATGGAAAAATCGGGTATGTAAAAAGCGACTTCATCGTTAAAAACAGCAAGAGAAACGCGGTGAAAGCGGCGGCGATGATAATTCTCGCACTGTCGCTGTGCGTGACTACCTATTACTTCGAGAAGCGTTATCTTTTAAAATCCGAATAATTTTATAAATAGCAAGGGCGGCGGAATTTGCTTTTCATGGCAAATTCCGCCGCCTATTTTTTACAACAAATATTCCGAAAAGATTCGCGAATTGACCGAAAACAACATAATCTCAAAAAGAAAAGAATTAGAAAGCGTTTTGTCGAAAAAAGGATACGAAGAACTTACCGAAAGCGAATCGGAATTGTTCAACTCCAAAAAAATCGGCGAAAGAGCCACTTATTGTATCCAACGCAAAAGCATTATGTTGCCCGCGATTTTGTGTTCGATAGCGACGGTTATTCTCATAATCGTTTCGATAGCCGCTCCGTCGGTTCAGGCGGCAAACGCAAAAGACAAAGCGTTGCACTCCCCCGACCAGATCACCGTGTCCATAATTTCAAAAACGCAGGAATATAAAGAATCCGATTCGTTTTACTCGGACGGTAAATACTATATAGTGCTTTTTTATAAATGTGAAAAGCCGTTTCAGTTTATCCGTCAAAAGTGCGGTAAGCACAAGCGGTATGCCCAGCCCCAACGAATAGCAAAGAAGCAACAACACACCTTTTACGACTGTTCCCGACATTGAAGCAAGCGCAAGTGCCGAGCCTAAAAACGCACCGGTACACGGGCCTACTCCCACCGAAAACACGATACCGAACAGAAATGCCGAAAATACCGTGTCCGCTTTTCTCGCTTTTTTCAGTCCTTTGAAAAAAGGAAGATTGAAAAGTCCGACATAAGACAGTCCGAATATGATTACGATTATGCCGGCGACGATATTGACTACG
>JALETB010000048.1 GCA_022781715.1 Clostridiales bacterium
AAATGACGATGATGAACTGCCAGCTGATAGAGAACCCGATGATTCTAATAATGTAAAGAGTGAATCTGAAGACTTTGAATATGGAGACTATTCCAGTTCCATGTTTGATGAGGACGATGACGACGATGATGACGACGATGACAAGCCGTTCCCGGGAGGAATGTCGCCCGAAACCCCTTATGAATCGAGATTTTTTATCGTAGCGTTGTCGCAAAGCGGAGAAATCGTGAAAGCGGATTTTTCTAAAATTCTCTCGGTGGACGCCTCTTCCGTGAGCGAATACACCGAAAAAGCACTTAACCGAAAAGACGAGAAAGGGTTTATCGACCAGTTCCGCTTTTCCAAAAAAACCAAAAAAGGACAAACATACATTCTGTTTCTCGATTGCGGCAGAAAACTTGACGCTTTCACGGCGTTTCTGAAAACGAGCGCGGGCGTGGGGATCGGCGGCTGCGTGATCGTATTCGTGGCGTTTTTGTTCTTATCGGGCAGAATCGTCAAACCGATCGCGGAGAGTTACGAAAAACAAAAGCGGTTCATCTCCGACGCGGGACACGAAATGAAAACCCCGCTGACGATAATAAACGCCAATCTCGACCTGCTCGAAACGGACGAAGCGGACGAGAGAAACGAAGAACTCGAAGATATCCGTGCGCAGACGAAGCGAATGACCGAACTCACGAACAACCTCGTTTATCTTTCAAAAATGGAAGAAGCCGAACACAAAGCAGCGAAAGCGGAAATGCCGCTTTCGGACGTGGCTTCGGAAACGGTGAATTCGTTCAGGACGTTAGCCTCCGCCAGGAAAGTGAACTTTTCCGCGGAAATAACACCGGGAATCGCCCTGTACGGCGCGCCGGACGAAATCCGCAGGCTTATTTCGATACTGCTCGAAAACGCGATGAAATACGCCTCTGCGGACGAAGGGAAAGTGACGATTAATCTTTCCGCAAACAAAAAGTCCGCCGTTTTATCGGTTTTCAACACGACCGACGTTGAAATCCGCAAAGCCGACCTGCCGTTCGTTTTCGACAGATTTTACCGCGCGGACGCTTCGAGAAATTCTTCCACCGGCGGACACGGCATAGGGCTTTCCATCGCGAAAGCGATAGTCAATTCTCACGGCGGCGCGATAAAAGCCGAAACGGAGAGCGGCAAAGACTTCCGCATTACGGCGACCTTGCCGTTTAAAAATTAAAACACCCCCTTAAATATAGCGTTTCCGACGGAAAATCCGTCGGAATTTTTTTTGAAATTTTTTTTTCGCCACCGATATTTTAAAGTCCGTTTAAGTTTACGATGATAAACTACAGACATAAAATACGGGAGGACAAAAGATGGTAGGCTACGTTTTTAAAAGATACGAATTGAAATACGTTCTCGATTCCGCGCAATACGCCGCGATTAAAGCCGAAATCGAAAAACGCCTCAGCCCGGACGAATTCGGAAGAAACACCGTTCAGAGTTTGTATTACGACACGCCTGACAACCGGCTGATACGCGCGTCGATAGAAAAGCCCGCGTTCAAGGAAAAACTGCGGGTGAGGTGTTACAATCTGAACGACGACGATAAAAACGTGTACGTGGAAATGAAACGCAAATACGACGGCGTTGTTTATAAACGCAGAATAGCCTGCAAAGAGGGCGACGTTGCCGCGCTTATCGAAGGCGAAAACAAAACAGGCGGAAAAACGCAAATCGGCGACAAAACGCAAATCTCGCAGATAAGTAAGGAACTTGATTATTTTACGCGATTTTATGGAAATTTAGCCCCTAAAATACTTATTCTTTGCGAACGCGAGGCGTTTTGCGACAAGGAAAGCGACTTGCGCGTAACATTCGACGAGAATATCCGTTACCGCGCGGACGACCTCAATTTTTACACGTCGCTCGGCGGCGAAAATCTGCTCCCGGACGATTGCGTTTTAATGGAATTGAAATCGGGTTCGGCGTTTCCGTTGTGGCTTTGCAGAATTCTCGGCGAGCAGAACATAAGAAAACAATCTTTCTCGAAATACGGCTCGGCATACGAGCATGAACTTTTTAAATCTAAATTAAGGAGCAATATAATATGTTTGAATCGATTTTCAGCGGCGGCAACGTTGCCGCAGTCAGTTTCTTTATCGTCCTGATCGCCGCGCTCGCGTGCGGCGTGGCTTACGCGTTTTTATCCTGCCGCAATTCGGGGTCTTCGACGAGTTTCTTCGTGGCGACGGCTCTTTTGCCGATGACCGTCGCTGCGGTTATCGCGCTCATTAACGGCAACTTGGGCGTCGGCGTTGCTATAGCGGGGGCTTTCGGACTGGTAAGATTCCGTTCCGCGCCCGGAACGGCGCGCGAGATAGCCGCGGTTTTCATTGCGATGGCGGCAGGGCTTGCGTTCGGAATGGGTTATATCGCTTACGGCGCGATTTTTCTTCTCGGCTCGGGCGGTCTGCTTTTTGCCTTCGGAAAGTTCGCAAAAAAAGCGGAAGGCTTACGCGACCGCGAAAAGATAATCAAAATCACCATTCCCGAGTCGCTCGATTACACCGAAGTTTTCGACGATATATTCGCGGAATACGCTTCCTCGGCGAAACTCGAAAAAGTCAAGTCCGCGAATATGGGTAGTATGTTCAGGCTTTCTTATCGCGTTACGTTGAAAACCGCCGGAAACGAAAAGCCGATGCTCGACGCGATCCGAACGCGGAACGGCAATCTCGAAATTCAATGCTCGCGCGCCGATATCGCCGAAAATGAACTTTAATCAATGCCCTTTAACTGTTCAATTACATCAAAAAACAGCCAATAATCGACTTATATGGGGGTTTATTATGAAAAAAATATTATCGTTTATTCTTATTTTTGTTTTATCTTTAACAATGCTCGCCTCGTGCGGGAAGAACGCAAACACCTCCGACGGCGGAGAGACGAACAACCCGCCCTCGCCGCCCGGACAAACGCAGACGACCGGAGGCGATAGCGCCGCGGAATCGATCGATAACGAAAAAACCGATATTCCGGGCGACCTGCCCGAAAACGCCGACACGCTTTCCGTTTCTTACGTTTCGGGAACAAACAATTGCTGGACGACAAGCGGAAACACCCTTACTTTTTCGGGATTGACCGAGGACACCATATGCTCCGTTTCGGGAGAATTCGACGGACAGATAATCATCGACGTCGGCGATAACTATAGATTTGAACTGGAATTTTGCGGCGTGACGTTATACAGCGGCGAGAAGAATCCGATAAGCATTCTTTCCGGTGACAAGGTGACGCTCACGGCAAAAAAAGGCAGCAAAAACTATATTTACGACACCCGCGAAGCAATTTCTTCCAACACGACTTCCGGCAATACGGCTTCCGACGGAACAACTTCCGGCAACACGACTTCCGATAACACGACTTCAAACGATGCGACTCCCGTTTCTTCGGCGGTATATTCTGTTTGCGACCTTAACCTCGGCGGCAAGGGCGAACTGATCGTCATTTCCGCGAACAATAACGGAATTCACACCAAAAAGGATCTCGAAGTGAAAAATCTCACGCTGTCCGTCACCTGCGCGGACAACGCGCTCAAAGGCAACGACAGCGTTGACATAATCGGCGGCACGATCACCCTCGTAGCGAAAAGCGGCGACGGAATAAAGACGACCGACACCGACGTTTCCATAAAAGGCAATCAGAGGGGTACCGTTTCCGTTTCGGGCGGAACGGTGAATATTTACGCCGCGTGCGACGGAATCGACGCCGCGTATAACGCAGAAATAAGCGGCGACGCGGTTATCAACGTTTATACCGACCGCTACTCGCCTTATTCCGAGGACGTGGAGAGCGCGAAAACCGATTCGAGATATATCCGCGCCACGTCGGACGCTTATAAATACTCTGTCAAATATATCATCGGCGACGATTACAAATTCGTCAACGCCACCCTTTCGAAAACGGTGAACGGCGGCAGAACGAATTATTATTACTACTCTTTCGAAAAACTCGACGGCTACGATTCGATTCAGGTTTTCGTTTACTCTTCTTCTCAGGAACAAGGGCAGGAAGGCGAATATACGGTTAAAACGGACACCGTTTCCTGGAACGATTCTTACGACACGTTCGCGATCGAATCGCGCGGAGCAAGATTCACTTATAACTGGACGAATTACTCGTCGGTTGACGGCTGGGGAGGTCCCGGCGGACAGGGCGGACAGGGCGGAATGCAGGACGGCAACAACGAAAAAGGCGACCATTCCACGAAAGGCATAAAAGCCGACAACGAAGTTGTAATTTCGGGCGGCGTTATAACGGTGAAATCTTATGACAACGCCATCCACGCGAACTCCGACGCAACGCTCGAAAACGGCGAAACTGCGACGGGCAACGTAACGATTTCGGGCGGAACGCTCACTCTTTACTCCAAGGACGGCGGAATCCACGCCGACGGAACGCTTAACGTTTCAGGCGGGAAAATCGACATAACGGGTTGCTACGAGGGGCTTGAGGGTATGTTCGTAAACGTAAAAGGCGGCGACGTTTCGATAGTTTCGTCGGATGACGGAATCAACGCCGCGACGACTTCGGGAACAGGCATAACGTTTGAAGGCGGCAAGGTTTATATCTACGCCGGCGGCGACGGTATCGATTCCAACAGCAGAACTTCTTTTCAGGGCATAGTTTTCTCGGGCGGAGATATCGTCATCGTCAGTTCTTCTGGCGGGAATTCGTCCATCGACACCGAACAGGGTTATACGTATAACGGCGGTAACGTTCTCGCGATCTGCCCTGCGAACGGAATGGGCAACGAATCGACCAACTGCCGCAACTTCTCGTCCGTCGCGACAAAAACGACGATGAATCTGACCAATGGGCAGACGCTCACCGTCAGCGTAAACGGCGAAGTCGCATCGTCCGTGGCGATGCCGTGCGGGCTTTCCGCGCTCGTCATCTACCTCGGCTCGGCAAGCGCGAGTTTCTCGGCAGCGTAAATTCCGTTTAAGCCAAGCGGCATAAAACAATAGAATCGCAATAAAAGTCGACTTATAAGTCGATAAACGCGGATTTTAACAAGTCATCACGTTAAATTAAACGCCCGGCGGGGAACGAAATTCGTTCCCCGCCGGGCGCGCCGTATCATCCTTTAAAAAATTATTCGAAGTTGACGTTTATCGAACCGGTGGTGGTTATAACGGTGAGTTTTTTGCCCGTCGTTCCCGTTCTTTCGGCAAGATTGCTCTTTCCGGTCGTAGTGGACGAATGAATATCGTATTCCGATTCCGCGCCCGAAACGGTGCCTTTAACCGACCCCGTGGTGCATTTTACGTAAATTTCGTCGGCGTTTTTCACGCTGAATTTCACGTCGCCCGTGGTAGCCTTCAAGGCGAGTTTTCCGGCTTCCGCGTCGCATTTCAGCGAGCCTGTCGTAACGTTTACTTCGAGACGTCCGCCAGCTTTTACGTTCTCCGCATTCACGCTGCCCGAGGTCGCTTTGATTTCCGCGTCGCCGAGAATTTCCACGCCGCTCACCGTTACCGAACCGGTACTCGTTTCGAAAAACGCTTTTTCCGCTTTCAGATTCTCCGCGCGGACGCTCCCGGTGGATACTTCAACTTTCAGTTCCTTGACTTTGAGCAAATCCCTGACGTTTATCGCGCCGGTTGCCGCTTCCAGAATAAGATCGCCCGAAAACGTGCGTGGAACGGCTACGTCGATCGTGAGCATATCCTTGTCAAGCCAGAACCGGTTCCAGAAAAACCACGTTTTGTTGCGGGTTTTAAGGACGACTTCCCCGTCCTTATCCGTGAGGTCGTGCTGCAATTTTTCGCCCTCGTAATAAGTGAATACGATTTCGTTTCCGTCCGTCGCCGTGACGTTGATTTTTTCGATTTCGCATTTCACTTTAAGTTTGACGTTGCCGTCTGTTTCCACTCTTTTTTCCGTTTTTTCATAGTTACTCATATCGTTATACCCCGTAGCCGTAAGCACGATTGCTCCCGTTATCGCGAGAGTCAGCCCCGCGGCTAAAATTATACATAAAATTATTATCGCTTTTTTCATTGCCTGATTTTTCTCCTGCTTTTAATTATAGATTTGATTTTTATGAACGCTTTTTTCGACAAAACCCATATTCCGAGACACAAAAACGCGCCGAGAGAGAACGCGACCAGTCCGCCGCCGATACACATAAGCCCCGAGCCGACGCTTTGAAACAATTCGTAAAACCCGTAAACAAACATGCCAAAACCGCCGAAAACCATGCCGAGACATGCACTTATCACGCCTGCGGCAATGCCGATAACCGCGCAGAAAAGCCCCACGGCAAGCCCGAACAGCCCGCACGCAAGCCCTAACCAAAGCGGCGCGCCGGCTATCAGAACCACCAGCCACACCGTTTTTATTTTTCCGTCCGGCTCTTTAAAAAACGCCTGCTTCTGCGACGGGTCGATTCCCGCTTCTATGAGAGTTTTTTCGATTACGTATTCCGGCGAGCCGAGTTCCGCAACCGCTTCTTCTTCCGTTTTGCCGGTTTCAATGCGGTCGCTTATCATTTCGTCGTAATAATCCAGAACGCGCTGCCGTTCGTATCCACCCATCGCCGCGAGTCCCTTTTTAAGTTTTTTCAGAAATTCCTTCTTTTTCATTGCATTCTCCTTTGATAAATTCGTAAATTTTCACGATATCCGCCCAGTCGGTTAAAAACTCCCTTATTTTTTTCTTTCCGTCGGCGGTTATCGAATAATACTTCCTCAGCCTGCCGTTATGCTCCGCGCTTCTCACCCGCACGAAACCGCCCGTTTCCAGCCGCCGCAAGATAGGATAAAGCGTAGACTCCGAAATTTCGACGTACGGCGAAATCTTTTTTATCAGTTCGTAGCCGTAAGTTTCCTCCGACAGCATCGCGGACAGAACGCATATTTCCAGCACTCCTCTTTTAAGTTGCACGTCCATATCCTCAATACCTCCTTTCGCACAATACTATATCACGCATAGTATTGCAAGTCAAGCGTTTTTTAAAAGTTTTTTATAATTTTTTTGTACGGGCGGCTAAGAATAAACCGGACGGAAAAATCATATTTTTGTTATATGACGGAAAATAAAAGGCTTCAGGCCGAAAAAATCATCAGCGTAATAATTCTCGTCCTGCTCTCGGCGATTTATATAGCGTGCATATGCGCGCGCGCAAAAGCCGCCGCCTCGCCGAAGCCCGATTTCACCGTGGTTATCGACGCAGGGCACGGCGGAATTGACGGCGGAGTTTCGGGGATAAAAAGCGGCGTTAAGGAAAGCGAACTCAACCTCGACATTTCGAGAAAATTAAAAACGGTTTTCGAAAAATCAGGCGCGAAGGCGGTACTGACGAGAAAAACTGAAGCGGGGCTATACGGAATTTTCTCCAAAGGTTTTAAAAAAAGAGATATGAAAAAGCGAATGGAGATTGCGGAGCGCGCCTCGCCGGACGTTTTCGTTTCGATTCATCTGAACTATTATTCTTCCTCGTCGCGGCGAGGCGCGCAGGTGTTTTACAAAATCGGCAGCGAAAAAAGCGAAAAACTCGCGATAAGCGTGCAGAATCAACTCAACGCGCTCCAAAACAAAAATTACGCGCCCCTGCCGGGAGATTTTTACGTTTTAAACGAATCGTCGGGCGAGGCAATTCTCTGCGAATGCGGATTTTTATCCAACGAAGAGGACGAAGCTATGCTTTTAACCGACGAATACAGGCAGAAAATCGCCGAGACGATCTTTATCGGCATAGAAACTTATCGCTACGGTTTAACGGATGTCGTGGACTAAAAATCGGGCGACAACCAGAACATATAAAAAAAACGAGCCGGACGTACAGTCAGCGCAGTCAGGCTCGTTTTATTTTTTGTCCGGTCGGGTCAAAAATCGATTTTTCCGCCGTG
>JALETB010000052.1 GCA_022781715.1 Clostridiales bacterium
CCGCTTAAAATTTTCATAAAAAACGTTTTATTTCAAAAAAATCTGTCCGTTCGTGCCGTAAAAAATATCGTCCTTGCCGGAAATCATCTTGCAGAATTCCTCGAATTCCCGCCAGGAAATATATTCGGCGTCCATTTCGTAGGAATGACCCCAGACGTACAGCACCTGCGGTTTATCCGTATCCGTTTTAAGGCTGAGAAATTTTTCGCCGAGACTGAAAAGTTTGTCTTTTTCGATATAGTAAACCGTCGGATTATACCGAAGCAAATTATCGGGGATATCGAACGATTCGCTCGAAGTTATCGTCCTCGCGAACCTGATTTTCGTGTTGTTTTTTATCACGCCCGCAACCCTGTCGTCGTTGTTCACGCCGCCGCACGGGTACGCCATGCATTTGACGTTATACCCGACGAGAGATTCGAGCAGTTTGCGATCCTCTTCCACCTGCCAGATAACGCCTTCGTCGGAAAGTTCCGTAAGATTGGGGTGGACGAGCGTGTGTACGGCGACCTCGTGTCCGCGATAAATCTCTGCAACCTTGTCGGCGGGGTTTTTGTCGTGGCGAACGATGTGGTCGTTTCTGCTGAGTTCTCCGTTCGTGCCGAGCAGAGCGGAATTAAGGTTGAACGTGCCTTTCAAGCCGTATTTGTTCAGAATTTCGATAAGTTTTTTGTCTTGAGTAACGCCGTCGTCGAAACTGAAAGTCACGGCTTTCGCTTTTCCGTTAAAAGGTTTTTTCATAATATCTCACCATCCAAAAATATCGGTAATATTATAATGAAAAGAAATAAATAAGTCAACCGCTGATGAGTGATCGCAAATGAATTGCGTTCCGGCAGGGTTCGTTTTATTTTTGTCCGGCATAATGATAAAATGATTGAAAAAACGAAAGAAAAACGGTATAATAAAAACAATCCGACGAATGAAATCTCTATAAAAACAAAGGAGAAAAACATGAAAATAATTTTCTTGGGCGATAGTATAACGGAGGGCGTAGGCGCGTCTTGTCCTATAAACAATTACGTCAGCAAGGTTGCCGAAATTTGCGAGGGCGTTATGACGGAAAATTTCGGGGTTTCGGGAACAAGAATCGCAAGGCAGACCACGCCGACCGAATTCAGAACTTGCGATTACGATTTTCAGATGCGTTGCGAGGTGATGAGTAAGGACGCGGACAAGGTTTTCGTTTTCGGCGGAACGAACGATTACGGTCACGGCGACGCGCCGATAGGCTGTGAAAACGACGATTCGCCTTACACGTTCCACGGCGGATTGAACAAAGTCATAAAAAGGCTCTGCGAAATTTACGGCAAGGACAAAATCGCGTTTATTTTGCCGACGAGGAGATTCGACGAGAACGATTTGTTCGGCGAAGGGCATAGAACGGAGCCGACCTTGAATCTTAAAGGCTACGTGGACATAATCAGAGCGAAATGCGAAAAACTCGGCATAGATTATATTGATTTGTATAACGACGGGCTTCCGAAGCCCGCAACAAATACCGTCGACGAGTTTTACGTGGACGGAGTGCATCCGAACGACAAAGGGCATTTGCTGATTGCCGAAAAAATTAAAAAATATCTCGGACTTTGATTTTCGGATTATATATTGCGAAAGCCGCCGCGACGGAAAAGGAAAGCCTTTTCCGTCGCGGCGGCTCTTTAATTACAACTTTATGTCTTATATTTAAAATAGTAGAAATTTTCATCCTCGGAAATCTGAGTAAATCCGCAGTCAATGATCGTCTTTCTCGATTTTTTGTTTTCCTTGTAGCATTTCGCTTTGAGTTTAACGCCGAGAACGTTCGCCGCCCAGTCGCAAACGAGTTTATAAGCCGCCTTTCCGTAGCCCTTGCCCTGAAATCCCTTCGCCACTCTCACGCCCGCTTCCGCCGCGCCGAGATAAGTGAAATTATAAACGATAACCTCGCCTATAAGTCGATTATCGACGCTTTTTTCGCGAATCGCAAAACTTATCCCCTCGCCTATGGAGCGGTCGAAATTAACGATATCGAAAAACGTGTCGTCCGTTATTTCGCCGGTTATCGACGCGTCCGTTTCGTAGTCGTAACCCCAGAGTCTGTTGTTTTCCTTGTCGGTGCAAAGCGCACGGTAGTCTGCTTTGTCCTTTTCCGTTATCTCGCTTAAAACTACGTTTCCGTCGGTAAGAACGGGCGTTTCGGCGAGATTCTGCAGGGGAGAATTAACCTTGACGAGATATTTGTTTACGAGTTTTATCGGGTTATATTGCTGTTTGGAAGTCCTTAAACCCGCGTCGTCGGCATCGTCCTCGCGGTTCACGGTTTCAAGTTCGGGGTCAAGACTCAGACAATAATTCACAAACTTGTTAAAAGTGGTCGGATACGCGCCGACGTAACTTTTAAGGGCTTTTTCGATGTGAATAATCAGGTTTTTATCCTGAATTTCGCCTATCGTCACCGAAACGGGCTTGTCGCCGACAAAAAGCGCGCCGCCGACGAGGTCGAAATCGAAAAATTCGGCAAGCAGTTCCTTGGTGTGTATAAATTCCTCGTTTTCCTCATAGGCGTCGGACGGATGTTCCTTTGCGTAAAGGTCGAGCATTTCGTTTATCTGCGGCAGAAATTCGGGCTTCATCGGGCGGAAATCGGGTTCGCCGTATAAAGATCTGAATTTGTTAATGTGGTTGCGTTGCCCGCTGAATTTTTTGCCTTTAAAGGTTGAAATCTCTTCGGCGGAATAAACGTAATCGCTCCATTTCCGCTCGAAATTGAACATTATGTTTGAAAAAAGCGGGTTTGTCTTAATTTTTTCGAGTGTTTCTTCGGTAACTCCGTAAAATTTCAGCGGCAGATCGTTGCCTTTGACGTAATCGATAATTTCCTTTAAAGCCTCGCTTTCGTTTCCGCCGAACGGATAGGAGAACGACGGCTCGCCGCAAATGTCCTGAACGGAAACGAACGCGCCGCCACACTCGGCGAATTTCAGGTTTACGCCCCCGTTCCACATGAAAAAACTCCCCACGCTCACGTCGTTGACGTTAAAGGGGCATTTTTTTATGTACGGGGAGTATTTTTTCAGATTTTCTATTGTATAATTCTCAAATTTCAGCATTTCTCTTATGTGCAAAAGGTTTCCGCACGATTAAAAATCGGGGTAGTCCTCGATTTTGTTCACGATCTCGCAGAATCTTTCGAGATCGTCGCGCGAGTAGTATTCGATGGTGATTTTGCCTTTGTTATCCGTACCGGTTAAGGTGACTTTCGTGCCGAAATCGCGTTGCATTCTTCTTATGAGATCGCGCAGTTCTGGGCTTTGCCTCGACGAAGCGGCTGCCGAGCCTTTGTTTTTGACAAGTTTTTCCGTTTCGCGCACGCTGAGATGCTTCCTTACGACCTGCATCGCGACGGCTTCCTGTTCTCTTTGGGAGAGCGTGACGAGCGCGCGCGCATGTCCTGCGGACAGACGGTTTTGCGAAACAAGCCTGATTATTTCCGGCGAAAGAGTTAAAAGCCGCAACGTGTTAGCCACGGCGGAACGGCTTTTTCCGATTCTCGCCGCAAATTCTTCCTGAGTAAGCCCGAATTCGTCCATCGCTTTTTTCATGTCTTTAGCGGTGTCGATCGGGTTCGGTTTTTCGATTCTGAATCTTTCGGCGAGTTTTCTGTCCGCCTCGTCGAAAAGACCTATCTGTTTATCGTCTGTTTTCATATTTTTTGTTTCAATATTGAAAATCCGGAGTTCGCCTGCTGTAAGTCCGGAATACGCCGGTTACAAATTCGGGGGCTTGCCGCCCCCGAAATGTTGTTTGATAAAATAGTCAACGAGCGATTAATCGCCTTATAGACCTATTTATTCCTGTTTGTCGTCTCTGTCTTCCTTATCGCCGACCGTAGGCATTGCCGGAGCGTCGCCGGTTGTTTCGTTGCCGGCAGAAGTTGCTTCGGGAGCAATGGGAGCAGCGGGGGCGGCGGGTTTTATGGCTTCTTTCGCCTTTGCGTTGGCGAATTCCTCGGCGCGTTTGAACGGGTTTTCTGCACGTTCTTTGTCGCGTTGATCCATATACGCCATAATCTCCTTAACGTCCTTGCCTTCCATGATGAGGTCAACTTCGTCCTGATAAATAGTTTCTCTTTCTATCAAAAGTCGGGCCATGTTGTCGAGAAGGTTCTTGTTTGCAACCAGAAGGTCGACGGCTTTCTGATGCGCTTCTTTTATGATACGTTGAATTTCTTCATCGATCGTAGCGGCGGTCTGATCGCTGTAACCGGCTCTCGTTTCGTAATCTCTGCCGATGAACACCTGCTCGTTGTCGCCGTAGTTCACGGGGCCCACTCTGTCGCTCATACCCCATTCGGTAACCATTTTTCTCGCGCGTTCGGTCGCGACTTTGATGTCGCTCGAAGCGCCCGAAGAAATGTCTTTGATGATAAGTTCTTCCGCAACTCTTCCGCCGTAAGTCATGACGATGTCGTCAAGGAGTTTCGCTTTGCTTAAATACTGATTATCGTCATCCGGGCGGGTTAACGTGTAGCCGCCGGCAGAACCTCTCGGAATAATCGATACTTCCTGAACGGGATCGCAGTGGGGAAGAAGTCTTGCGAGAATAGCATGACCGGATTCGTGATAAGCGGTTATACGCTTGTCGGTTTCGGTTACGAGCCTGCTCTTTTTCTGCGGACCCATTATAACTTTGTTTATCGCTTCGTAAAGGTCTACGTTGGTTATCGCTTTTTCGCTCTTTCTCGCCGCGAGGATAGCCGCTTCGTTTAAAAGGTTTGCGATATCCGCGCCCGAGAAGCCTGCGGTCATTCTCGCCAAAGTTTTGAAGTTTACGTCGGGAGCGAGCGGTTTGTTTCTCGCGTGAACTTTAAGAATAGCCTCTCTTCCGCGCACGTCCGGCATATTGACGTAAATCTGACGATCGAATCTGCCGGGACGCATAAGAGCCGGATCGAGAATGTCCGCGCGGTTCGTCGCCGCGATTATGATTATGCCGTCGTTCGCCTCGAAACCGTCCATCTGAACGAGAAGTTGGTTAAGGGTTTGCTCTCTTTCGTCGTTGCCTCCGCCGAGTCCTGCGCCTCTCTGGCGACCTACCGCGTCGATTTCGTCGATAAACACTATGCACGGCATGCTTTTTTTAGCCATTGCGAAAAGGTCTCTCACCCTGCTTGCGCCCACGCCGACGAACATTTCAACGAAGTCCGAACCGCTTATGGAAAAGAACGGAACGTTAGCCTCTCCCGCAACCGCCTTTGCGAACAGCGTTTTACCTGTTCCCGGAGGGCCTACGAGAAGCACGCCCTTAGGAATTCTCGCGCCGAGAAGAGCGAACTTTTTGGGGTTTTTCAGGAATTCTACAATCTCCTGCAACTCTTCCTTTTCTTCTTCCGCACCGGCGACGTCGGCAAATCTAACCTTAACGTTCTGGTTTACGCGGGCTTTTGTTTTGCCGAAATCCATCGCGCCTTTGTTCGCGCCGTTGACCGAGCGCATAAGAAACATAATCGCGAGAAGTCCCACGCAAAGCATAAGGGCGGGCATGATAAGGCTCGACCAGAACGACCC
>JALETB010000056.1 GCA_022781715.1 Clostridiales bacterium
TGTCCGGCGTCGGTGAAAATCACAGCGAAAAATGCAGCGCAAAATGCGAAATTTATTACAAATTTTCACATAGACAAAACCGGTAAGAAAACTCACGAAAACCTGAAAATGTGTTGATAACTTTTTCTGAAATGTGGATAACCCGGGGTTTTTGAGAAAAGTTATCCACACTTATCCACAAAAACGTATGTTTGCGTGGAAAACTCGCGGGGCGAAAATCCTTGCGTTTGTCGGGAAAATCGCTTTTCGGGGAGACGAAAAAACTCGTCAAGCGTTTATGACCCTTTTTTCGGAAAAAATAAAATTTGTATTTTCATTCGCATTTTTGCGGGTGTATAAAGGTTCGCCGCAGGCGATTGCATTGAAACAATCGCCTGCGGCGAATTTAAAAAGCCGAGGCTGCGTTTTTCAGCGCAGCCTCGGCTTTCCCTGTTTATATATTAAAGAATTACATTGATATGAACTTTCTTGCCCTTGTGAAGAACGAAACTGCCTTTCGCCTTTACTTCGGGAGAAAGCGCGAGATCGTTTACGGTGAGTTTGGTTTCGTCTATCGAAACGCCGCCGCCCTCGATGAGCCTTCTCGCTTCGCCTTTGGATTTCGTAACGCCCGCGCCGACCATTATGTCGAGAATATTATCTGCGCCGCCCGCGTTGTAAGAGGGCATATCTGCGGCGTTTCCGCCGAAAGCCGCTTTCGCCTGTCTTCTCGCTTGTTCGGCTTTTTCTTCGCCGTGAACGAGTTTCGTAACTTCGAACGCAAGCCTTTCTTTGGCGGCGTTCATTCTCTCGTCGTTGTATTTCGTGAGTTCGGCGATCTCTTCCATATCCATAAACGTCAGAAGTCGCATACATTCCGCAACTTTGCAATCTTCCACGTTTCTGAAATATTGATAGAAGTCGTAAACGGAGCATTTGTTTTCGTCGAGCCAGAGCGCGCCTTTCTGGGTTTTGCCCATCTTTTTGCCCTCGCTGTTCAGAAGAAGAGTACAGGTTAAGCAATAAGCGTCCTTTTGTTCCTTTCTGCGGATAAGGTCCACGCCCGCGAGCATGTTCGACCATTGATCGTCGCCGCCCACTTCGAGCGAGCAGCCGTATTCACGGTTGAGATGCAAAAAGTCGTAACCCTGCATCAGCATATAGTTGAATTCGAAGAACGTGAGTCCTTTTTCCATTCTCTGCTTAAAGCACTCCGCCGTAAGCATTTTGTTCACGGAAAAATATACGCCGATATCGCGCAGGAAGTTTACGTAATTGAGATCGAGAAGCCAGTCTGCGTTGTTCGCGATGATCGCTCCGTTTTCACCCTCGAAGTTTATGAAGCGGGACATCTGCTTTTTGAAACACTCTATATTATGGTCAATCGTTTCTCTCGTCATCATCTGGCGCATGTCCGATCTGCCGGAGGGGTCGCCTATCATGCCCGTGCCGCCGCCAAAAAGAGCGATGGGGCGGTGTCCGTATTTCTGCATCCACGCCATAGCCATAATCGGAATGTAATGACCTATATGCAAACTGTCCGCCGTCGGGTCGAATCCGACGTAAAAAGTGACGCTTTCGGTTTCGAGTTTTTTTCTCAGATCGTCGCCGTAAACGGTTTGTTTTATAAATCCGCGTTCTTCGAGAACGTCCATAACGTTTTTCATTTTTTCACCTCTCAAGCGGAAAGTTTCGCCTTGCCGCAACTGAATATCATTTTAACATTAAAACAACATAAAAGCAAGCAAAAAAATCTTAAAATAACGGTTAAATAATAATTGTAAAATTTTTTTCGATATGATATAATGTAAACAAATAAAAGCCGAAAAATTTTCGGCGCAGTTTACCGATAAAAATTTTTGGAGGAATATTTATGCAATATTCAAACGAAGTAAAGGATATGGTCTGCGTAGCCAAAGGTCCCAAGCACGGACCTGCGCCTATTCCCGAAGAAGGGCTTTGGGTAGAGGCGAAACAGATTACCGACATCAGCGGATTTACCCACGGCGTCGGTTGGTGCGCGCCTCAGCAGGGCGCCTGCAAACTTTCGCTCAACGTTAAGAAGGGCGTTATCGAAGAAGCGTTGGTCGAAACCATCGGTTGTTCGGGTATGACTCACTCCGCCGCAATGGCTTCCGAGATCCTTCCCGGAAAAACCATTCTCGAAGCGCTCAACACCGACCTTGTTTGCGACGCTATCAACACCGCTATGAGAGAACTTTTCCTGCAGATTGTTTACGGACGTACCCAGTCCGCTTATTCCGACGACGGCCTCGTTATCGGCGCGGGTCTCGAAGATCTCGGAAAGGGTCTTCGTTCGCAGGTCGGCACTATGTACGGCACGAAGGAAAAGGGAACCAGATATCTCGAAATGGCTGAAGGTTATGTAACCAGAATGGCTCTCGACGAAGATATGCAGGTTATCGGTTACGAGTTTATCTCGCTCGGCAAAATGACCGATTTCATTAAAAAAGGAATGACTCCGAACGAAGCGTATGAAAAGGCTAAAGGTCACTACGGCAGATTTGAAAACGCTTATAAATATATCGATCCGAGAAAGGAATAAGGAGAAGAAGAAATGGCTTTATTTGAAGGATATGAAAGAAGAATTGACAAAATCAATGCTACTTTGAAAGAATACGGCATTTCTTCGGTTGAAGAATGCAAGGAAATTTGTCTTGCTCACGGCGTCGATTGCGACGATATAGTGAGAAGCACTCAGCCCATCTGCTTTGAAAACGCCGTCTGGGCGTACACCGTCGGCGCGGCTATCGCAATAAAGAGCGGAGCGAAGAAGGCTGCGGACGCCGCCGCTAAAATCGGCGTAGGTCTCCAGTCGTTCTGTATTCCCGGCTCGGTTGCCGAGAACAGAAAAGTCGGTCTCGGTCACGGAAACCTCGGCGCAATGCTCCTTTCGGACGACACCGATTGTTTCTGCTTCCTTGCCGGTCACGAATCTTTCGCCGCGGCGGAAGGCGCGATCAAAATCGCTCTTAACGCAAACACCGTAAGAACAAAACCTTTGAGAGTTATCCTCAACGGCCTCGGCAAGGACGCCGCTATGATCATTTCGAGAATCAACGGCTTCACTTACGTTGAAACCACTTTCGATCCGTACACCGAGAAGGTTACCGTCGTTTACGAGAAACCTTATTCGGACGGTCCGAGAGCGAAAGTTAAATGTTATGGCGCGGACAACGTTCCCGAAGGCGTTGCTATAATGAAACTCGAAAACGTTATGGTTTCCATCACGGGCAACTCTACGAACCCCACGAGATTCCAGCACCCCGTTGCAGGCACTTACAAAAAGTGGTGCGTGGAAAACGGAAAGAAATATTTCTCCGTTGCTTCGGGCGGCGGCACGGGCAGAACGCTTCACCCGGATAACATGGCGGCCGGTCCTTCCTCTTACGGTATGACGGACACCATGGGCAGAATGCACTCGGACGCTCAGTTCGCAGGTTCCTCGTCCGTTCCGGCTCACGTAGAAATGATGGGTCTTATCGGTATGGGTAACAACCCGATGGTCGGCGCGACCGTTGCTGTTGCCGTTGCCGTAGAAAAGGCTATGAACAAATAATCGGTAAAACAAATTAAAAGATAAAAGAGCGAGGCTCGGAAGACTATTCCGGGTCTCGTTTTTTGTTGTAAAAATCGTACGAAGTTTTTTTAGAAAACGGGCGGGAAATTCCTATTTCGCAATCGGCGTTGAAATTCTCTTGCAAAAAGAAGAAAAATATTATATAATATAATTCATATAATATGTACATATTGCATAAAACTGTTTTAACATGCGGAGGAGAGTGTTTTGCGAGTTATAAACGCGCTGAAAATAGCGATAAACAATTTCGGGCTTGTCTTTAAAAATTTGCTTTACAAAACGATAGTTTTCATAGTTTTTGCAACCGGTGTGTGGCTTACGCTGAAGATAAGTCTCAGACCCTTTATCGAAAATCTTCAGCCTGTAATTCAGGACATAATCGAGATACTGAAAAGTCTTGTCCGCGGAGGCAATGATGTCGCGGCAACAGGTTCCGCTTCGCTCAACACTCATTTCGGCGAGTTCGTTCAGTATCTTAACGATCATCTCGGCAGCATCGCCGCCACCGGAATCATATGCGTGCTGATAGTTTATCTTTACAGGTTTTTTGCCGGTATAAGCGACGCCACTCTGATGATTCTGGTCGACGGGCATATGTCGAGTTTGTCGCACAGAAAATATCTCGGCGTGATGTTCGAAAATTTAAAGAAAATAGCCGTTTATCAACTTATAGACGCGGTTTTAGCTATCGTTTACTATGCGTTGGTGTTTGCTGTCGAGTATTTTCTGGTCGGCTATCTCATATCTTACGCTCCTGCCGTGGTGCTGTTTGTCGGGGCGTGCGTGCTGGTGTTTGCCGCCACGTTATATTCCACTTGTCTAAGTCAGGTAATGACGAATATGATTATCGGCGGAATGGGCGTTAAGGAGTCTTTTGCCAAAGGGCTTTTCCCGAAAAGAGAATATTTCTGGAAAATGTTCGCGGCTTATCTTTCGGTCATCATCGTTTACGTTTACCTTGCCGTTTCGTCGGTGATATTCACTTTCGGCGTGGGAACAGTTCTGATTTCGTCTTTCTGCGCGCTTATGATCGTCGCGATGAGGTTGGTCGATTATTATATCATCCACGTGAAAAAATACTTCATCGATTACGATAACATCATTATCCCGAAGGAACTTCGCGAGAACGACGAGCAGTTGTTGAACAAAGTCGATATTTAATTCGACAATTAATAAGCGGGCGGGCGTCGGCTTTTCAGCCGACGCCCGCCCGTTGCATATTTTCAGAAGTCCCAGTCCGGAATAAAACTTTCGCCCGAGGATTTCAATTCCTGCGCGAAGTAATTTTTTATGCCCAGCCCGAGAAGATATTCGTAAACTCTCCGATATTCCGCCGCGGTTATCGGACGCTTCAGTTCGGGAAATTTGTCCTGTTCGCCGAAGGGAGTATATTGCGCCATCAAGGAAAAATACGCTTCGTTCTTGTTGTTTTCGGCAAACCATTCGACGATTTTTTTACTGTCCGGCACGCAAAGCGGCATAATCATATGCCTCACGACAACACCCGTTTTCATCATTCCGTTTTCGTCGAACGTGGTTTTTTTGGAGTTCATCATAAACTTTACGGCGTTTGCCGCAACCTCGAAATAATCTTTTCTCCCCGTGTATCTCGCGGAAATATCCGACGAAAAAAATTTCAGGTCGGGGAGATAGATGTCGACGAACGGGTCTATCATGTCGAGCGTTTTTTGCGTTTCGTAGGAATGAGTGTTGTAAACGACGGGTATTTTCGGGCGGTAAATTTCGAACGCTTTAACGATTTCTTTAACGAAATGCGTCGGCGTGACGAGATTTATGTTGTGGACGCCCTCGTCCTCGAGAATTTTGAAGATATCCGCAAGTTCCGCGGGCGAGATTTCTTTCCCGCGTTCGGAACGCGAAAGAGTGAAATTCTGGCAGAATACGCATCGGAGCGAACACCCCGTGAAAAAAATCGTCCCCGAACCGTTTTTTCCGCTTATAGGCGGCTCTTCAAACATATGAGGGTAATATTTGGCGATGCGCATAACCGATTTTTCGCCGCACGCCCCGGGCGTTTTATCTCTGTCCGTGGCGCAGTTTTTCGGGCATAACCCGCAAGTTTCTTTCATTTTTCCTCGATTCGTCCGTCGGATGTAAAATTTCTTATGTACATTGTAACACATACGATTAAATTTGACAAACGTTTAAAAAGGTGGTATATTTATCGTGACCACAGTCAATGACCACAAATACATTGAAAGAGGTTTTATCATGAAGAAATTTTTTACCAGCGAAAGCGTTACCGAAGGGCATCCGGATAAGATTTGCGACCAGATTTCCGACGCGGTTCTCGACGCGATTTTAGAAAAAGACCCTATGGCAAGGGTTGCCTGCGAAACTTCCGCCACCACGGGGCTTGTCCTCGTCATGGGCGAAATTTCAACGCATTGCTACGTCGATATTCAGCAGATTGCGAGGGATACCATCCGCGAAATCGGTTACGACAGGGCGAAATACGGATTCGATTGCGACACCTGCGCGGTTCTCACGGCGATTCATGATCAGAGTGCGGATATCGCTCTCGGAGTCGATAATTCGCTCGAACACAGAAAAACCGGCGACGAAGCCGATCGGTTCGGTGCGGGCGATCAGGGAATGATGTTCGGTTACGCCACGAACGAAACGGAAGAATATATGCCCATGGCACTCACGCTTGCGCATAAACTCACGAGAAAACTCACCGAAGTGAGAAAGAGCGGTTTGCTGCCTTATCTCCGTCCGGACGGAAAAAGTCAGGTCACGGTGGAATATAAAAACGGTAGAGTGAAGAGGGTTGAGGCGGTAGTCGTTTCCTCCCAGCACAGCGAGCGCGTTTCCTGCGAAGAACTCAGAAGAGATATAAAAAAATACGTCATCGAAACGAGCATTCCGAGCGAATTGCTCGACGAAAACACCAAGTATTTTATCAACCCCACGGGCAGATTCGAAATCGGCGGCCCGCACGGCGACAGCGGACTTACCGGCAGGAAAATAATCGTCGACACTTACGGCGGAAGTTGTCCGCACGGCGGCGGTGCGTTCTCCGGCAAAGACCCGACGAAGGTTGACAGAAGCGCGGCTTATATGGCTAGATATATCTGCAAAAACGTGGTTGCGGCAGGGCTTGCGGACGAATGTACGCTCGAAGTTGCTTATGCGATCGGCGTTGCTAAGCCCGTTTCGCTTTTCGTCAACACGAAAGGCACCGGTAAACTCCCGGACGAGAAGATTGCGGATATCATTTCCAAAGAATTCGATTTGCGCCCTGCGGCGATAATCAAAACGCTCGATTTAAGGCGGCCTATTTACAAGGCGACCGCCGCTTACGGGCATTTCGGCAGACCGGAATTTCCTTGGGAAAAGTTGGATAGGGCAGACGATCTTAAAAAATACTTATAATTTTGTTATAAATTTTATGCGGCGAGCCGAACGGCTCGCCGCATTTTATTCTTGGCTGGCATAATAAAGATTTTCCTTATTTTATATTTTAATTTTCTTTTTTCCAGATAACTGGCGTAATTCCGTCGGAATCGTAATGCCAGTAGTTGCCGTCATAAGCCGTGCCGTCGGAATTGAGCGCGGGCTCGGTTTTGCTGTAATAATATATCGTAACCCCGATTAAGATTTGACTATGATATCTATAAAGGGGACCATTTATAAATGCTCTCCATTTTTCTTCGTTGCCAAAATAAAAAACTTTTTCAAGTTTATTGCAATTTATAAACGCGGATCCACTAGGTATACTGTTCATAGTAATGCTCGTAAGTCCGCTGCAGCCATCGAACGCATTAGAAGGCATTTTTTTTACGTTTTCTCCTATCGTTACGCTGCTTAAGTTTGAGCAATTGTAAAACGTTAAATAACCGTCTGTATAGTTTTCAGCATTCCATATCACACTCGTAAGTCCGCTGCAATATCCGAACGCAAAACCACCGATAGAAGCGACGCTTTTCGGTATCGTAACGCTCGTTAGTCCACTGCAACCACCGAATGCAGAATCACCAATAGAAGTTACGCTGTTGGGAATGGTTACGCTTGTAAGACCGCTGCAATTACAAAACGCATATGCGGATATTTTAGTTGCAGCAGTCAAATTAACCTCAGTTACTAATTTGTCGTTTATGTATAATTTCTTTGCGTAATATAATGGATTAGAATAAGCATTCTCAAAACTGAATTCTGCCCATTGATCTATTGAGCCAAGATAATATACGCCTGTAAGCCCGCTGCAATCACTGAACGCATCTTTATAGACAGAAGTTACGTTGTGTGGAATTGTTATGCTTGTAAGTCCACTGCAACCACTGAACGCAGAAGAGC
>JALETB010000012.1 GCA_022781715.1 Clostridiales bacterium
AACGGAGCAGAGCGAGAGAGGGTCGGTAAGGGATATGCTCGAAAAGATAAAAATCGTCAAAGAAACGGCTACCGTACATACGGGTTCGTTCAGCATTGATTTTTACGAAGATTTAAAGCGTGAAAATTATATCAGAAAAGCCGAAATAGAGAGCAGAATGGAAAGCGCGCTTGAAAACAGCGAATTTCACCTTTTCTATCAACCAAAATATAATCTTAAAACGAAAAATATGGACGGAAGCGAAATTCTTATCCGTTGGTACGACCCGAAAATAGAAAGTTACCGCGGACCGAACGAGTTTTTGCCAGTATTCGAGGAAAACGGATTTATAGCGAATATCGATAAATTCGTGCTTTATAAAGCGTGCGAAAACATCGCGGACAGAATTGCCGAACGCCGGATTTGTTATCCGATTTCGGTCAACGTTTCGCGCGTTACGGCAACTCAGCCCGATTTCACGGATTATTATATCCGAATAAAAAACAAGTTCAACATAAAAGACAACTTCATAACGCTCGAATTCACAGAGAGTTTCGCTTACGAAAATTATCAGTTCTTATCGGAAACGGTCGCCAGATTGCACGAAAACGGATTTTTGTGTTCGATCGACGATTTCGGCACGGGTTATTCTTCCTATAATATTCTCAAAACCATTGAGATGGACGAAATCAAACTCGACAAATTCTTCTTGTCGAAAGGTTTGTCGGAGGAAAGAGATCTTGTCCTGTTGAAAAGCGTTATCGACCTGGTTAAACAGATGGGCATAAAAGTCACGCAGGAAGGCGTTGAAACCCGCGAAGACTTATACAAACTCGACGAACTCGGTTGTGATGTTATTCAGGGGTATTATTTCGCTAAACCTATGAAATACGTGGACTATCTCGAATTCATCGATAAAAACTTCATAAAAAAACAGTAGGCATTGCATTTCTTATCACTAATATTTCTGCGGTTCAAAAAGGTTGCTTCGGCAACCTTTTTGTATTATTTTTCAGGTTTTGCGCAAAACACTTTTATGATATCGACCGTAATATTAAAAAACAAGCCGTCCATAATAGCAACTTCAACCGTTGCCGGACCAAAAGAAGGTGAAAGCCGACTCGGGAAACATATCGACAAAATATTTTATGACGACACAATGGGTGAGAAAACTTACGAAAAAGCGGAATGCAAAATGCTCACCTGCGTTATAAAAAACGCAATTGAAAACGCACGTCTGAAGGAAAACGACGTCGGCGCGATTTTGTCGGGCGATTTGCTTAATCAGATTATATCGTCGAGTTTCGCCGCGCGGAAGTTCGACGTTCCGTATATCGGTATTTACAACGCGTGTTCGACTATGGCGGAGGCATACGCTCTCGGCGCGGTGCTTGTCGACGGAGGTTATCTGAATAACGTCATCGCCGCAACGGGAAGTCATTTTTCCACGGCGGAAAGGCAATATCGTTATCCGCTCGAACTCGGCGCGATTCGTCCACCGCAGTCGCAATGGACGGTAACCGGCGCGGGCGCGGGAATCATATCCAAGAAAAGGGGAAATTATCCCAAAATCACGTCTGTTACTTTCGGAAAAGTAATAGACTTCGGCGTTACGGACGCGAACAATATGGGCGCGGCTATGGCGCCTGCCGCCGCAGATACGATCGTAAGGCATTTTAAGGAATCGGGGAAGGATTCCGATTATTACGACCTTGTTATTACGGGCGATCTCGGCGCGCTCGGGTCGCGGCTCGTCAAAAAAATATGCTTTGAAAAGTGCGTGGATATCGACAGAAATCACGTTGATTGCGGCGAGTTGATTTACAATATAGACGAAGAGGAATTTCAGGGCGGAAGCGGCGCGGGATGCAGCGCGGTAGTATTCAATTCCTATATTTATAAGAAAATGCTTAAAAAAGAAATCAAAAAAGTATTATTCGTGGCAACCGGCGCGCTTTTGTCGACACTGTCGACTCAGCAGGGTGAATCTATTCCTGCCGTTGCCCATGCGATAAGCGTTGAAACGGAGGGGTAAATTATGCAGGAAATGTTGTTGATGTATCTTAAAGCATTCGTAGTAGGAGGGGCTATATGTACTATTGCTCAGTTGCTCATAAATTACACGAAGATAACCACGGGTAAAATTCTGGTTTATTTTATGCTTGCGGGGGTTGTTCTGCAAGCGTTCGGACTGTATCAGTATATCGTCGATTTTGCCGGCGCGGGCGCGACGGTGCCGATAAGCGGATTCGGTTATCTTCTTGCAAACGGCGCGATAAAAGGGGCGAAACACGGCTTGTTCGGCGCATTCACCGGCGGGCTTGCTTCCGCTTCGGCGGGGGTGACTGCCGCCGTCGTATTCGGTTATTTTAACGCCCTTTTATTCCGCGCGAAATCGAAAAAGAACTGAATCGTAAATTTTTTCAGGTGCGTTGTCGCTAAAACAAAACTCCTATTCATATAATTTAATATGAAAAAAAAGAAGAAAAGGTTTTTTAAGTTTTTGTGTTTTTTGGCGACGTTCGTCATAACGGTTGTTTCGGTTTATTTTTCATCCGACAGAATTGTGGTGAGTTTTGCGGAAAAAACATTCGATTCGATTATTTCGTCGGCTTCATATCACGCCGTGGATATAATCGTCGAAGATAAATATAACTATTCGGATCTTATCGATATAAAAACGGATTCCGAAGGAAACGTCGGCATGATAATAACCGATAGTTACGCCGTGAATAAACTCGCCACGACCGCGGCGACAAAGGCTTACGATTATTTGTCGGCAGAGATCGGAAAAGGAGTTGAAGTACCTGTCGGAGCTTTTACAGGCATAAGGCTTATAAGCGGTTTCGGAGCGAAAGTGAGAATGAAAGTAATCTCGGTCGCGTCGGTAAAATGCGATTTCATTTCCGAGTTTGCTCAGGCAGGAATAAATCAGACGAGGCATTCGCTTTATCTCAATATAAACTGCGTCGTCAATGTGGTTACAAAAACGAAAACCGAAACGATTAACAACAAAATCACCATTCTTGTTTTCGATAATCTTATCGTCGGAAAGGTTCCTAAAGTGGCTGTAACGCCCATAACGATAGGCAAAAGCGAAATAAAACCATAAAAACTTTTAAAAACGGGAGAATTTCTTTCGTTTTTTTCTTTTCAAAACACTTCGTATCTGCTAAAATATAGTTAGGCATTGCATTTCTTATCACTGGTTATTTACGGTGATACATCGATTTATGCGGATGCCTGACAAGAATCAAATCCCGTCAAGCCTTAAGTCGTCTTTTTCGGTGATTAGTGATAAGGAATGCAATGACTATGATAGAATTGCTTGCGCCCGCAGGGAACGAAGAGTGTTTCTTTGCGGCGATAAATAACGGCGCGGATGCCGTTTATCTCGGTCTGACTTCTTTTTCGGCGCGGAAAAACGCCGGGAATTTCACGTCGGATAATATTCGTTTTTATGTTTCTTACGCGCACGCCGTCGGCGTAAAAGTATACGTCGCGCTCAACACTTTGATTAAGGACGGCGAACTCGAAGATTTTCTATCCGCTGCAAAAACCGCTTATGAGGCGGGTGCGGACGCTCTTATCGTGCAGGACGTGTTTTTAGGGAAAATTCTTAAAGGGGTTTTGCCCGATTGCGAACTTCATTTAAGCACCCAGGCGGGGATAAATAATCTTGACGGAGTGAAAATCGCGGAAGAATACGGTTTTTCGAGAGTGATTTTAGCAAGAGAAACGGAAAAAAGAGAAATAAAAGCGATTGCCGAAAAAATCGATACCGAAATATTTGTTCACGGCGCGCTTTGCAGTTCTTTTTCGGGGCATTGCTATATGAGTTCGTTTATCGGCGGCAACAGCGGTAACCGCGGACTCTGCAAGCAACCTTGCAGAAAAAAATACGTTATCGAAACCAAAACGGGCGAGGGCAAATATTCCTTTTCCTTGTCGGATCTTAACCTGAGCGGCAGGATAGAGGAAATAATCGGACTCGGAGTAAAAAGCGTTAAAATCGAGGGCAGAATGCGCACCCCCGAATACGTAGCCGCGGCGGTCAGATTGTACAGAAAGGCAATCGACGGACTTTCTTTCGATTTGTCGGAAGTCAGACGGACTTACAACAGGGGCGATTATACCGAAGGATATGTTTTCGGTTTTAACGGCGATATATTATCCGATAAAATTCAGAATCATTGCGGAGAATATTTCGGCATTGTAAAACGCGTGTCGGGCGGTAAACTTGTTTTCGACGGTGTGAAATCTGCGCGCAGCGGCGATGGGTTTAAAATCGTCAGAAACGGGTTTGAAACAGGAAACGCCGTTTGTCTGCGAGACGGAAAAGAACTTGATTGCAAAGGCGACGTCAGGGTCAACGACGTTGTGATGATAACCCGCGATACCGCGCTATCCGAAAAACTTCTTAGCACAGGCACAAAGAGAAAAACCATTAAAGTAATCGCTTGTTTTTCGGAAGAGGAAAAGCCTTGTCTCGAAGCGGAGGGTATAAAAGTTGTCGGCGAGAACGTTCTCGAAAAAGCAAAATCAAGTCCGCTTACGCGGGAAGAGGTTTGCAAAAATCTTATGAAAACGGATAAGTATCCGTTTGAAGTCGTTCCGGATGTTACTGTAACCGGCGAACCGTTTATCGTAAAATCTCAACTCAACAAACTGAGATGCGAACTATACGAAAAGATTTTTTCACGTGACGTAAAACAATTAAAAAATACAGATTATTCTTATAATTTTGCCGATAATTACGAACCGGAATACAAAGGGGTTGTGATGTCCGATAACGTGGCGTTTATTCCCGAAAATCATGCGTTCGTTTTAAGACCGGGATCATATGACGACGTAAAATCGATCGCCGGTATCCTTGAAAAAATCAATGCGGACAAGTATTTGTTTGTTCCCGCATTTTTATCCGGGCAAGACGAAGCAGCGGTGAAAAATATTCTCGATATGTTCGACGGCGTTTATGCCGACGGACTTTGCGGAATAACTCTCGGGCGGGAAACAGGCAAGAAAATCATTGCCGGAGTTGGCTTAAACGCCTTTAATTCCGTGGATTTATCCGAACTCGGAAAACTCGGCATTAATAATGAAGTTTATTCAAAAGAGTTGAATCTGAAAGAGATCGGCGAGATAAAATCACGCGGTTACGGCGGGTATGTGTTCTCGTTCGGAAGAATCAAACTTGCCGAATTCCTTTATTGTCCGTTCGGTAAAAACTGCGTGGCGTGCAAAAGAGGAAATATTTTTTCCGTGACAGACGAAACGGGGCATAAATTCGTTCTGTCAAGATATAAACTCGGCGGAAGATGCCGTTTCGATCTTTTCAACGGCGATTTGATAAAAAGCGATAAAATGAATTATAATTTCTATAATTTTATAGGTTTTTCCGAAAGACAAACACGCGATTTTTTCAATGGCGGAAGTCTTGAAAAAGAATACGGTTTCACAAACGGAAACCTTAAAAGAGGTATTTTATGATCACGCAAAGAGTGGTTAAGGCGCTCGAATTCGACAAGGTTTTAAAGATTGCGTCCGAGTTCTGCGTACTATACGAAACGAAACAAAAATTTGAAAACTTTATTCCGGACGGCGATTTTTCGGACGCGCAACTTCTTCTAGATAAAACGAGCGAAGCCTACGATTTACTTTTCAATCACGGAGCGAGTTCGATCGAGTTCTACGACGACATGGGAGATATTCTCGAACGCGTTAAAAAAGGCGCAACCCTTTCCATGGGCGAACTTCTTCGTTGCGCAAGACTTTTAAAGAGCGGCAGAATTCTTTACACGTCGGTTGGCGATTCCAAGGCAGACGCACCGTATATCAAACAAGAGACTTCGGGTATTTACGTCGATTTATATCTCGAAAACGAAATCCGCGAAAAGATTCTCAGCGAAGATACGATGAGCGACAACGCATCGGAAAAACTATGTTCGCTCAGAAAAAGCATAAAGAGAATCAACGAGCAGATCAGAGAAAAATTGCTTTCCTTTATTCGTAGCGGCAATAACAAATATCTGCAGGAAAACATAATAACAATGCGCGGCGACAGATATGTTTTGCCCGTAAAAAGCGAATACAGAGGTCAGATAGGCGGCTTTGTTCACGATCAGTCGTCCACCGGATCGACCGTATTTATCGAACCGACAGCCGTTCTCGAACTCAATAACGCGTTAAAAACCGCAACCATCGAAGAACAACTCGAAGTCGAACGAATCCTTTCTGAACTTTCGCAAAAAGTTAGCGTAATCGCCTCAAAACTCGAAACGAACGAGGAGATTATCGTCGACGTCGACGGTTTTTACGCAAGGGCGATTTATGCTTATAAGACCAGATCTCACAGACCTAAAATCAGCCGTACTGGCAAAATGGTTATCGTCAACGGCAGACACCCGCTTATCGATAAAAATAAAGTCGTTCCGTTGACTCTTTCTTTCGGAGATAAATACAATTATTTGCTCATAACAGGTCCTAACACCGGAGGTAAAACGGTCACGCTGAAATTGACCGGGCTATTTGCGCTTATGACGATGAGCGGATTTTTCGTGACGGCGTCCGAAGGAACAGAAATATCTTATTTCGCCAACGTTTTCTGCGACGTAGGCGACGAGCAGAGCATAGAGCAGAATTTGTCTACGTTCTCTTCGCATATAAGAAATATCATCGAAATAACCAACAACGTCGATTCCGAGTCTCTTGTTTTAATCGACGAAATCGGTGCGGGTACGGACCCCGAAGAAGGCAGCGCGATAGCGAGAGCGGTTATTGAAAAATTGCTCGAAAAAAACAGTTTCGGAATTATCACCACGCATTATTCCGCGTTAAAAGAATACGCCTACACCGATGATAGGATTCTCAACGCGTCTATGGAGTTCGATCCCGAAACCTTCGCGCCGCTTTACAAAATTAATCTCGGCATACCCGGCTCGTCCAACGCGATAGAAATTTCTTCGATGCTCGGGCTTGATAAGTCTATTATCGACAGGGCGTTCTCGCTGCTGAAAGGCGAAAAAGTCTCCTTCGAAAACGTTCTCAAAGAAGCGGAAAAATCGCGCAGAGAAGCAGAGGATATAAAGGAAGAACTCGAAAAAATCAAGGAAGACGAGTCTTTAAAACTCAAAGAAATCGAAACCGAAAGGAATAAACTCAACGAAGAAAAAGAAAAATTCTATCAGAAAGCCAAATCGGAAAGCAGGCGTATCGTCAACGAAAAACTCGACGAAGCGGATGAAATCATCGATGAAATCAAAATTTTGTTTGATAAAGCCGAACTCGACAGCGGCGACCTTATCAAAGCGAGAACTTTAAGAAATAAACTCGAAGATAAAAAATATTCGCTCGAAGACGTGGAAGAAAAAATAGTCAATTACAGCCCGGTTAATCCAGAAACGCTCAAAATCGGCGACAAAGTTTACTATAAACCAACGGAAACCCTTTGCGAGGTCGCTTCGATAAATCTCAAGAAAAAAGAATGCGAAGTCTTTATGGGCGCGATAAGGCTGAAGGCGAAGATATCCGATTTGTTTTTTGTTTCTCACAAATCGGTTCCGAAAACCTCCGTCGCTCTCAAGAGAGAAGCCGTAAGACCGGTAACCGAAATCAACGTTATCGGCGAGAGCGTTATGGAAGCGTTACCCGAAGTGGAGCAGTTTATCGATCAGGCGGTCATCAACAATCTCGAAGAGGTTAAAATTATTCACGGAAAAGGCTTGAAAATACTCAGCACCGCCATTCACGACGCATTAAAACGCAATAAAAACGTCGAAAGTTTCCGCTTCGGAAAATACGGCGAGGGTGAAAGAGGCGTAACGTTTGTCAAACTCAAATAATTGATTTTTCATTTTATTTGTGCTATAATTTTTTTATGTCGGTCGGCGGCTGCCTTTTGGCTGTCTTGCGCCGGTTGCCATGCGACCTGACATTCGGGAGAATTTATGAAAGAAGTTTTATACGAAGAATCTGCAAATCCGGTCAACTTAAAATTTCAAAAGGTTATATTCATCATTTACACTGTTCTGATCTGGATTTTCGGAATCCTTGATTTTATCGTGATATTTTTCTTCACGTCGGACTGGATAAGCATTATTTTTCTCACGCTTTCGGGTGCGGCGTTCTGGTTTTTGCGCAGAAAAATTTATTACTGCGTTGACCTCGTGTTCGTCACGGGGCAGACGAGAATAATAAAAGTTATCCATTATAAATTCAGAAAAAAAATGATGGTTTTCGATTATAACGACGTCGTTCAGGTCGGCAAAATCGGAAGCGAATCTTTTGAAAAACTTTACGCGACTCCGAAACTTAAAAAGGTTTACGCAACGCCGAACAAATATATTTCGGAAGGATATTACGTTTATCTCGCTCAGGACGGAATAAATTATCTCGTGATTCTCGAATGTAAGGAAGATTATCTTGTCAATCTCGTCAACTTTGCGGGCAGAAAGATAATCGAAAAGGATTATAAATAATGATTTATCTCGACAATGCGGCAACGACGAAACCCGACGAGAAGGTTCTCGCGGAAGCCGTGGAATATTACAAAGAAAATTTCTGGAATCCGTCGGCTCTCTATGCCGGCGGTCTTGCCGTTAAAAAACGGATAAGCGAAATCAGAGATGAAATCCTGAAGGGTTTTCCGTCGTCTTTTGAAACCGTATTCGTTTCATGCGGAAGCGAAGCGGATAATCTGGCGATTTTTTCTTTCGCGAAACGCGGAAACGCCGTCACGACGAGCGGGGAACACTCCGCCGTTTACGAAAGTTTTTGCGAACTTAAAAAAAGAGGCGTAGAGCCTCGGTTTGCAAAACTCAACGCCGACGGAAGCGTTAATGTAAACGATCTTCTGAGTCTTGTCGACGAAAAAACGACCTTTGTTTCCGTTGTCCACGTGAACAACGAAACGGGAGCGGTAAACGATATCAACGCCATAGCGGATCTTGTCAAAAAGAAAAACCCGTCGATTATTTTCCATAGCGACGGTGTGCAGGCTTACGGAAAAATTCCGTACAGATTAAGCGATAAAATCGATGCGTATTCGGTGAGCGCGCATAAAATTGGCGGGCTTAAAGGCGTCGGAGTTCTATTTAAAAAGAAAAATCTTGTTGTCACGCCGATTGTTTTCGGCGGGGGACAGGAAGGCGGCAAACGAAGCGGAACGGAGAACGTTCTCGGGATTATCGACTTCGGCTACGTTGCAAAAAAGCATAACGTCGCACTTTCGGAAAACTTTGAAAAAGCGCAGAAGATTAAACGGATTTTAATCGATAGTCTTGACTCGCGGTTTATCAGAATTATAAGCGGTGAAAATTCGTCGCCTTACATTTTGTCTTTTTCGGCCGTAGGGCTTCGCGGCGAGGTTATTATGCATATGCTCGAGGAATTCGGGATAGTCGTCGGAACGGGTTCGGCTTGTTCGTCGCGGCAACGCCATAGCAGAGTTCTGAAGAATTGCGGATACGGAGCGGACGTTCTCGACGGAGCGTTAAGAATAAGTTTTTCAAGCGAAACGACCGAAAGCGACGTAACGTACGCGGCGGAAAAAATTAACGAATGCGTAAAAAAATTAAAAGGCGTAATGGATAGAAACATATGAAAAAAGTAATCATTGTCAGAGTATGCGAAATTTTCCTTAAAGGAAAAAACAGATTTTATTTTGTAAATCTTCTCGAGTCGAATATTAAAAAGGCGCTTATCGACGTTAAATTCAATATCGTAAAACTTCAGATGAGATACCTTATCGAGGATTTTAACGAAAACGATTACGATCTTATTATTTCCAAACTTCTTAAAGTAAGCGGAATTCACACTTTGAGCGAGGCGTTGTGCGTCGAAAGCGACGTCGATAAAATCGCCGAAGCGGCAATAAAAATCTGCGACGGAAAAGGCGGTACGTTCAAAGTCGAGACGAACAGAGCGGACAAAACTTTTCCGATGCATTCCGTCGAACTTTCTGCCGAAGTCGGCGGGAGAATCCTCGAAACTTACCCCGGAAAATTTAGCGTTGACGTTAAAAAACCGGCTTTCATCGTTCACGTAGATATAAGAGAAAACGGTGAAACTCTCGTTTATTCGGGCGTCATCAAAGGCGTAGGCGGTATGCCGGTCGGCTCGTCCGGCAAAGGATTTTTGATGCTTTCCGGCGGAATCGACAGTCCAGTTGCGGGGTATATGATGTGCAAACGCGGTATGAAACTTGCCGCGGTGCATTTTCATAGTTATCCCTATACAGGCGAAGCCGCAAAGGAAAAGGTAATCACGCTTGGTAAAAAGTTGGCGGATTATTCTTCGGGAATGACTTTATATGTGGTTAAGTTTACACATATTCAGGAAGAAATTCATCAGAAGTGTTCCGAAGAATTCATGATTACGATGATGCGCAGATTTATGATGCGCATAACCGAACGGCTTGCCGAGATTCATGGCGGGCAGGCGATCATCACCGGCGAAAGTTTAGGACAGGTTGCCAGCCAGACAACCGAAAGCATTACTTCTTCAAACTCCGTCGTGAAAATGCCTGTTTTCAGACCGCTCATCGCTTTCGATAAACTTGAAACAATAGAAATCGCAAATAAAATCGATACCTACGAAACCTCGATTTTGCCTTATGAAGATTGCTGCACGGTATTTCTTCCCAAATTTCCGGTTATCAAACCGAGAATGGATAAAGTGCTGAAAGAGGAATCGAAACTCGACGTCGAGGAACTTGTTCGTTCGGCGATGCGTGAGGTTGAAGTAATTGAATTGTAATTTTAAACGCCGACACAAATCTGAACGTCGGCGTTTTTTTTATGCTATTCTTCCCACCAGGGCGAATCGACAATCGTTTTATTTCTTCCGTCCGTCTTAACGGTCGGAAGTTTTTTTAGTTCTCCTTTAATTTCTTCGCCGTCGTCGTTTACGAAATAAGGCTGAATAAAAAAGTTGTATTCGGCGTCCGCTTCAAGGTTTGAAATCACGTGCTCGGCGGATTTTTCGGACTTAAAAACGACGTTCATTTTGTCATCGAAAATATAAAATCCGCATTTGTCGTCCGTTATTACCGAAACGCTAATTTTTCCGTTGTTATAAGAAATTTTGAAATCTTTTATGACAGGTGAAATTTTTTCCGGTTCATATTTTTCGGTCGGTAAATTGTCTGAGGAAAAATAGAACGGCACGGAGTTTTTATCGTTCTTTTCCGTAACTGCGATTCTCTGGTTTTTATCGTATTCGTCCTTCGAGATGAAAATTTTTTCTACCGAATCGGGAACCGGGAAGTCTTTCGGTTTATGGTTTTTATAAAGATTTTCGATGATATCTTTAACGATAAGCGCGGGATAGTTTCCGCCCGAGACGGTGTTAGCCATTTTCGTGCCGTCGGCGTTTCCGAGCCTGACGGCGATTATATGTTCGGTCGTATACGCAACGCAATACGCGTCCACGTTGCCTTGCTTTGTGCCGTTTGTTCCCGTTTTTGCGCAGACGGCAAAGGGGAAGGACGAGAGTTTTTTTGCCGTGCCGCTTTTAACAGTTTCTTTTAACATATCGTTTATTATAAAAGCCGTGGAATCTGAAAAAACCTGCCTTTCGTTAACGTGCGCAGAGTAGACGACTTTTCCTTTCGGGTCGATTATTTTATCAACGGAATCGGGTTCGTAATATTTACCGTCGTTTACAAAAGGCGTGTAGCAGGAGAGGAGAGACGAAAGGGTTATCCCGCCCGAAAGATTTCCGAGCCCGACAGATAAATCGTCGTTTTCGAATTCGACGTCAAGCAATTTAGCGTATTTTTTGATTGTATCCATACCGAGTGCGTCGGCGAGTTTCACCGACGGAACGTTATAACTTTTAGCAAGGGCTTCTTTCGCGCTTACATAGCCGTGATATTTCCCGTCGGCGTTTGAGGGCGAATATCCGCCGTAATTAATTTTCTCGTCGGATATCTTCGTCGCTTCGGAAATTAATTTTTCTTCTAAGGCGGGCGCATAAATAAGCCACGGTTTTGCTGCGGAAGCAGGGCATCTTTTAAGTTCGCCGACAGACGAATCGTAAGCGATTATTTTCTTTTTTAGGGCGTCGGCAACAATGACCGTGTAGTCGCACGAAATTGAATAATCGCTCGGTTTTGAGATATAAGAAGTCGTCGACTCGTTGATTGAAGTATAAATTTTATAACCGTTCAGTTCGGCTTCGTTTTCAAAGCCCAGTTTTAAACAAGCCGACTTTTTTATAGCGTCCAACAGTTCACTGTGTGTATCGTAATTTGTTTTAAAATTGACGATTATATCTTTATTTTTTGAAATATTGTATTCCGCGTCCGTCAGATAATTCTGTTCGTGCATAAGTTTTAAAACCAAGTCTTTTCGCTTTGTCGAATTTTCGAAATTATCTACGGGATTATACTTTCGCGGTGACTTTATAATGCCCGCAAGCATTGCGGATTCTTCGGCGTTCAGTTCGGAAACGTCCTTACCGAGATAACGCTTTGCCGCGTCCGATATTCCGTAAATTCCTTTGCCGAAATAAATCGCATTGAGATAAATTTCGAGAATTTCGTCCTTTGAATATCTCTTTTCGAGAAGTTCGGCAAGTTTGATTTCCTTAAATTTTCTCGTAAGAGTTTTTTCACCGGAAAGATATGCGTTCTTGACGAGTTGCTGACTTATCGTCGAACCGCCTTCTTTAAGTTTTCCGGAAAGAACATTTTTGACGGACGCGCGGAGAATACCTTTAACGTCAACTCCGCCGTGATCGTAAAATCTTTTGTCTTCGGTTGCGATAAACGCTTTTTTCGTTATGTCGGGAATTTTATCTATCGTGACATAATTCGTTTGCACGCTTTCCTCGATAATGTTTCCGTCGTCGGCATAAATAACGCAGGCGGGTGTCCGGCTGGCGAGTTTTTCCTCGTCGAGTTTGACGTCGGAAGTAAGTATGAAATATGCGACGAAAAAAGCCGCAACGACGGTTGCTGCAACAAAAAGTAGCGCCGCGATAATTACAGAAATAATTTTTAAGGTTTTCACAGTAATATTATGTATAGCGTTATGTTTAAAATACTTGAAAAAAAAAGATATTTGCTATATAATATCTTATTATGAGCAAGAACTATATCATACACACTTACGGATGCCAGATGAACGTTCACGAATCCGAAAAAATCGCGGGGATTCTGGGCGGAATGGGTTATGTGGAATGCAAAGAGCCCGAGGATGCCGACGTTATCGTTTTCAACACCTGTTGCGTGAGAGAAAATGCCGAACAGCACGCTTTCGGCAATATCGGAATGCTGAAGAAACTCAAAAGCATCAAACCGCAACTTGTCATAGCCGTTTGCGGCTGCATGACACAGCAGGGTAACTTTTCCGAAAAACTTCTGAAATCATATCCGTACGTCGATATGATTATCGGCACTTACAACATCGACAAATTCGGCGAACTTCTGCAAAAGAAAATCGATTCGAAAAAACGCCTCGTGGAAATTCTCGATAAAAACGGCGAAATCGTCGAAGGGATAAAACCTCTTCGTTCGAGTTTTCCGAACGCATGGGTGAACATTATGTACGGATGCAATAACTTTTGCTCGTATTGCGTCGTTCCTTACGTCAGAGGCAGAGAGCGCAGCAGACAACCGGAAAACATAATTACGGAAATAAAAAGTCTTCTTACCGACGGATATAAGGAAATAACCCTTCTCGGGCAGAACGTAAATTCTTACGGCAAAGATCTGGGCGGCAACGTTAACTTTGCGACGCTTCTTGACGAAATCGGAAAGATCGACGGCAAGTTCCGCCTGAGATTTATGTCGAATCACCCTAAGGATCTCACTGAAGAAGTCGTCCTCGCGATAAAAAACAATCCGCACGCGTGCAACGCGATTCATTTGCCGGTTCAGTCCGGTTCCGACAGAATTCTGAAAGAAATGAACCGAAGGTACACGAGAGAGCAATATCTCGGCGAGATTGACATGATACGGAAAATTATTCCCGATTGCGCGATAACCACCGATATAATCGTGGGCTTCCCGACGGAAACGGAAGAGGAGTTTCTCGATACGTTGAGCCTTGTCAACGAAGTCGGCTTCGACGGCGCGTTCACGTTCGTCTATTCCCCGAGGGAGGGAACGAAAGCCGCCGTAATGGACGGGCAGATCGACGCAGGAACCAAAAAAGACAGAATCATGCGCCTTGTCGACGCTCAGAACGAAAGAAACCGAAAGGATTCCTTGTCGTACATAGGCAAAACGATAGAAATTCTTTTCGAAGATTACGACGAAAAGAAAAAAATGTATATGGGGCGCGACGAAAGGGGTAGAATGGCATATTGTCCGAGCGGTATAAACGTCGTCGGAAAATTCGCCGACGTGGAAATAACCTCGACGGGCGGGATGTCGCTTTTCGGAACGATCAAGAAAATTTACGAATGAGGCGTTGAATGGCTGCTAAAGGAAAACTGTCACCGATGATGGTGCATTACAACAAGATAAAGGAGAAATATCCCGACTGCGTGGTGTTTTATCGCTTAGGAGATTTTTACGAGATGTTTTTCGACGACGCGATACGCGTTTCGAAGATGCTTGATCTCACGCTTACCGGCAGGGATTGCGGACTTGACGAAAAAGCGCCTATGTGCGGCATACCTTATCATGCCGCGGACGAATACATATCCAAACTCGTCGAGCAGGGCGAAAAGGTGGCGATATGCGAGCAACTGGAAGATCCTTCGCTTGCCAAAGGACTTGTCGAGCGCGACGTTATAAAAATCGTCACAGCCGGCACGGTTACGGAAGAAAGCCTTATCGACGAAAAGGAAAATAACTTTATCGCCTGCGCATATTACGGCGAAAAGGGTTCGGCGTTATCCTGGTGCGATATAACAACCGGTGAATTTTTTGCAAGAAAATGCGAATCTGCCGACGTTTTAAACGAATTATCGGATAATCTTACGCGTATAAACCCGTCGGAAATTATCTGCAACGAAAAATTGGCTGCTATCTCGGATGATTTGCCGGTGGTAAAACACAGAGTAATTCCGCGGCTCAGAAGGTATTCGGACGATAATTTCCTTTTCCGCAACGCGCAGATTTCGCTTAAAGACCAATTCGGGGTTATATCCTTCAAAGCGTTCGGCATAGAGGAAAACGACGAGCCGCTTATTTCTGCTTCGGGTGCGCTTATTGCCTACCTGAAAGAAACGCAGAAACGCACGCTCATAAATATCAACGGCATAAAACTTGAAAAAAACGCCGATATTATGGGGCTTGATTATTCCGCGCTCAGAAACCTCGAACTCGTGAAGAGTATGGCGGAAGGAAAGCGTTACGGCACGCTTTTATGGGTTCTGGACAAAACGCAGACGCCCATGGGCGCAAGAATGCTCGGCAGTTGGGTGAAAACCCCTTTGCAGGATATCGATAAAATAAACTACAGGCTCGACGGAGTGGAGGAGTTGTTTAAAAATCCGCTGCTCAGAAGCGGAGTCACCGAACAACTGAAATTTATCCGCGACACGGAAAGAATCGCGGGTAAAATATCCAACGGAAACATAAACCCGAAAGACTGTCTCACGCTAGGAGAATCTCTGTCGGCTCTCCCGAACGTAAAACTCCAACTTTTCGGCGTTTCTTCAAAGATTCTCAACGACGTAAACGATAATATCGGCGATTTCGGAGAACTTGCGTCTCTTCTTCGCAATGCGATCGATCCTTCGGCATCTTCGATTACTAAGGACGGAGGTTATATTAAAAAGGGATTCGATTCGGAACTCGACAGATTGCGTTCGATAAAGGACAATTCGGCGAATTTGCTCAGAGAAATGGAAGCGAAAGAGCGTGAGGCAACGGGAATCAAAACGCTGAAAATAAATTTCAACAGAGTTTTCGGTTACTATATCGAGGTTACGAATTCGTTTAAAAATCTCGTACCGTATAATTACGTGCGCAAACAAACCCTTGCGGGAGCGGAAAGATATATAACCGAGGACTTAAAAAAACTCGAAACGGATATTTTGTCGAGCAACGAGCAATCGATTCGCATCGAAGCGGATATTTTCGCTAAAATAAAGCAAGTTCTCGGCGAAAACGTCAAGAAAATTCAGCGCACGTCAAAATCCGTCGCTTGTCTCGACGCGCTTGCGTCGCTTGCTACCGTCGCAAAACGCAACGGTTACAACCGTCCGGAAATCGTTAAGTCGGATGAGCCTATGGATATCGTCGGCGGCAGACACCCGGTTGTGGAAGCCGTGTCGAACGAGCCATTCGTTTCGAACGATACTTATCTCGACTGCGACGAAAACAGGGTTTTGATAATAACCGGTCCGAACATGGCGGGTAAAAGTACATATATGCGGCAAAACGCCCTTATCGCCGTTATGGCGCACATGGGTAGTTTCGTTCCGTGTAAATCCGCGAAAATACCGATTATAGACAGAATATTCACGAGGGTAGGGGCGAGCGATAATCTCATTTTCAATCAAAGCACGTTTATGGTTGAAATGACCGAAGTCGCTTCCATTCTTATCAACGCAACGAGCCGCAGTCTTCTTATTCTCGACGAAGTGGGAAGAGGAACGAGTACTTACGACGGTTTGTCGATAGCCTGGGCGGTTGTGGAATTCCTTGCCGAAAAGACAAAAGCGAAAACTCTTTTCGCAACGCACTATCACGAACTTTCCGAACTCGAAGGGATTATCGACGGCGTAAAGAATTATAAAATTACGGTAAGAGAGCAGAACGGAAAAATCGTATTCTTAAGAAAAATCGCAAGAGGAAGCGCGAACAGAAGTTTCGGCATCGAAGTCGCGTCGCTTGCGGGCGTGCCGAAAACGGTAACGGACAGAGCGAAAACCATCTTGCGGCAACTCGAAAAAAACGACCTTGCGAAAAGACCGCAAAGTTCCGTACCCGACGATACGGATTCTGTTTTGCCGGAAGAATTCACAACCGAGCCGTCGGAAGTCGAAAAAATCATCGCCGAAACCAACATTAACGACATAACGCCTTTAGATGCGTTAAAACTTTTATTCGATTTGAAAAATAAACTTAACGGATAATACATATGGCAAAAATCAACATTCTCGATAAAAAAATTTATAACAGAATCGCGGCGGGAGAGGTTGTCGAACGCCCTTATTCGGTAATCAAAGAACTTATCGAAAACGCCCTCGACGCGGGTGCGACGGAAATCGGAATCACCATCGAGGACGGCGGCAAGAAGCTTATGCGCGTTAGCGACAACGGTTGCGGCATTTCGCGCGAAGATTTGCCGAAAGCGTTTCTCCCGCACGCGACGAGCAAAATAAGCAGCGTCGAAGACCTCGATAAAATCCTCACGCTCGGTTTTCGCGGGGAGGCTCTCGCATCCATCGGTTCGGTGTCGAAAGCGACGATTCTTTCTAAAACGAAAGATGAAGAAATGGGTAACGTTATTACCTGCGAAGGCGGAGTTATTGGCGATACGGACGTTTTTCCGTCCGATACGGGGACTTCTGTTTCCGTCGAAAACCTTTTCTTCAACACCCCCGCGCGCGCAAAGTTTTTAAAAGCGGGCAAGAGCGAAGAAACGGATATAACCAACATAATAACGAGGCTTATTCTTTCTCATCCGGAGGTTGCCTTCAAATATACTTCGGACAATAAGGTTCTCCTTCAGTCGTTCGGCGGAGGACTCGACGAGGCTATAATCGAAATTTACGGTTATAACACGATAACGGACTGTATACCGATCGAAACCGAGAAAAACGGCATAAAAATAAGCGGCTTCATCGGCAAAAATTATTTCACGAAGCCTAACAGAACATACCAGACGGTTATATTAAACGGAAGATACGTCGTCAACAACACGATTCAATCGTCGATGCACAACGCTTATGCCGCATATCTTATGAAAAGGCAGTATCCGTTTTACGTTCTGAAAATCGATATGTCGCCCGAAACCGTCGACGTAAACGTTCACCCGAACAAAACGGACGTCAGATTTATCGATAACCAGGTTATTTATTCCACGCTTTATTCTATCGTAACAAAGGTTCTGGACGGTTCGGCTGCCGCGCTCGAAATAGTAAAACCCAACAATTATATTCCGACAGACGAAAGTTCGAAGCCGATTATACCGCAAAAACCGATAACGCCGGAAGAAATCGGCGACGCGCATTGCGACAGACCGTTTGTTTCGGGCTTTAGCAAAGAGATGCTCGATCAGACAATCTGGGGCAGATACAACAGGAGTAAATCCGCCGAAAAAGAGAAAGAATTTGAGAAGACGTTCGGCGTGGCGGATAGTCACGACGACGAACCTCAGGAACTCGGTGGCAATAAAATCGACGATATTTTTGCCGAAAACAAAAAATACATAGCGGAAATGGAGGCTAAAAGAGCAGCCGAAGAAGAGGAAAAGTCTCGTCAGGAAGAACTTGACGTCGATTCCGATTTTAAGGTGATAGGGCAGATTCTCGCAACCTATCTTATTCTCGAAAAAGAAAACGATATATATTTTATCGATCAGCACGCCGCGCACGAAAGACTTCTTTACGACAAGTTCACCGAAGAATACAAAAACGGAAACGTGGTGGAACAAACGATGCTCGTGCCGTATATTTTCCGCGTTAACGAAAGCGAATCGGAGTTCATTATCGGCAAATTCCCCGAACTGAGAAAGGCGGGCTTCGACATTTCGGAATACGACGTAAACGAATTTGCGGTTTATTCCGTTCCGGTAATGTTGTTCGATATGGATCTGAAATCGTTCTTCGACGATTTGTTGTCGGATATAAGTTTCAAAAAAGAAACCATGCCCGAACTTATTCACGATAAAATCGCAATGAAAGCCTGCAAAGCGGCTATCAAATCGGGTAAAATTCTCAGCGAAGACGAGATAGAGGAATTGCTTAAAGCGATGAAATATAACACGGCGTTGCGTTGCCCGCATGGCAGACCCGTGACCGTAAAAATAACGAGAACGGAGATTGACAAATGGTTCAAGAGAATCGTTTAAATCCCGAAAAAAAAAGAAAGATCATCGTTGTTTGCGGGCCGACGGCTTCGGGCAAAACCGCGCTTGCGGTTGAAATCGCTCTGAAATTCGGCGGCGAAATCGTGTCGGCAGACTCGGTTTCCGTTTATAAAGGATTGGACATAGGCTCGGCAAAACCGTCCGAAGAAGAGAAAAAAGGGGTTCCGCATTATCTTATCGACGTTGCCTCGCCTAAGGATTCTTTTTCCGTAGGGGATTATGAGGAATTGGCTGTTCCCACCGTCGAAGACATTCTCGACAGAGGTAAAATTCCGATCATCTGCGGTGGCACCGGTTTTTACGTCAATTCGATTTTATATCGTATGAGTTACGGCTTATCGAAAGGCGATGCCGCAATCAGACAAAAATATGAACAAGCGGCAGATGAAAAGGGTAGGGAATACGTTTATTCCGTATTAAAAGAAAAAGACCCGGAAACCGCAGGGAAGTTGCACCCGAACGATCTTGTCAGGGTTATAAGGGCTCTTGAAATTTTCGACGCGACGGGCGTGAAAAAATCAGATATAAAGGACGAAATGATTCCGAGGTATGATTTTATTGCGCTGATGCCGACAATGCCGAGGGAAGCGCTTTATGAAAGAATCAATTCGAGAGTGGATAATATGATGTCCTGCGGGTTGACGAGCGAAGTCAAGGGGCTAATCGAAAGCGGTGTAACGCCCGATGATCAATGCATGCAGGGCATAGGCTATAAGGAAACCGCGGAAGCGATTTTAAGCGGTACGAAAGTCGCGACCGAACTGATAAAGATGAATACACGCCGTTACGCTAAAAGGCAAATCACTTTTTTCAAACGGTTCCAAAACCTTTATCCGATAGATTATACAAGCGACGACAAAATTGAAAAAACTTTCAAAATCGTCAACGAATTCTTAAATTTTTAAAAGTTTTACGTCAAACAAAAAGTTCCCGGGTCGCCCTGAGAACTTTTCTTTTGTTTTTGTTTTCACAATTTCGTTTCGTAATATCCTGCGAGAAAGACCTTATCGTTGAATGCGTAATTTTCTTCATAACCGACAAGTTTCTCAAACTCCTTCAACGTCAGGATTGAAATTTTACGTTTCTTTATTTGTTCGACGAGAAGTTTGCGTTTGTCGTTATTGTTCTGGTCTTTGATCACAAATACGGAACACGCGTCGGCGTCGCGGGTAAACGAATAACCTTTTTCAACGAGCAGTTTTATAAGCGTTCGCGTGTAGTTTACATCAAGTTTTTCCACCTTATACGAGAAGCATACTTTGCCGCGCCCTCTTTTTACGGGCAGGCGCGAGATGAATTCATAGAACAACAACGACTGAATTTTTTTGCTTCTTTTAAGTCCGAACTGTTCGGTATTAAGCGCGTCGGAGTAATTCATGTGGCACCTCTCCGCATCGTTCACGCCGTTATGCACGCCGAACTTTTCAATCGCTTCGTCAAGCGTAAGTTTTTCCTCGTCCAGAAAGGTTTTAAGGAGCATAACCGAAACCGCCGCGTCATCGTCCGAACGGTGTTCGGTGTACGTCAGATTATATTTTTCGCCGAGCGTTTTAAGCCCGACCGAATTTGTCTCGGGATGAAAAAGTTGATAGATAAACTGTGCGTCGATGAATTCAAACTCAATCCGCGGCAAACCGTATTTATCGCAAGCGTCATTAAGATATTTAACGTCGTTGACCATCGCGAAGCCGATAACGATTCTGTTTTCAAAAAGAGATTTTACGAAATCGTATCTCTCGTTGAATCTCGGAGCCTTTCTGAAATCTTCCACTTCGTATGCAAAAGTCACACCTGTCCTTTTGGCGTTGCTTTTGTCGCCGACCGAAAATCTTTGAGGAATCGGATTGAAAAGCACGTCCTCGCGATAGGTTATTTCGAGTTTATCGTTGCAAATGCAGTAGCCTATGGAGCATAAACTTCCGTCGTCGTCTTTTCCCGTGCAACTTTCCGTATCGATAACAAGGTATTCCATCAGTATTTCCTTATAAGCCCTATAACCTTGCCGAGAACGCTCACGTCGTCTACGATTATGTCGTCGTAAGCCTCGTTTTCGGGATGGAGAATAAATTTACCGTCGCGCTTGAAAAATCTTTTAACAGTTGCCGAATCATCGACAAGAGCGGCAATTATTTCGCCGTTTTCGGCGGTTTCCTGCTTGCGTATAATAACTTTATCGCCGTTGAAGATGCCTATTTCTTTCATGCTGTCGCCTCTCACGTTGAGCATAAAAGTTTCCGCAGAAGACTCGAAGTCTCTCGACAAAGGATAATATTCATCAAGATTTTCCACCGCGAGAATCGGCGTGCCGGCGGCTATCGAGCCGACAAGCGGTACGGAAATACAATCTGCTTTCGGCTTTGTGAGCATAATGGCTCTTTTTTTGTTTCCGCCGACGGTTATCAGCCCCCGATCTTCAAGTTTTTTGAGGTAACAATGGCATGTTGCCGTGGATTTTATGGATAAATCGCGACATATTTCGCGAACGGACGGCGGGTAGCCGTAATTGTTGATATAACCTTCGATATATGAAAAAACGTTGTTGATTTTTTCGTCTGTTTTCGCCATATTCGTCACCTGCGGATTTAATAAATAAATTATAACATATTTATTTTTATAAATCAAACATTTGTTTATTTTTATCGATAATTTTATTGATAAATTAAAATTTTAGTGTTATAATTATTTTATGAATAAAAATAAAAGAAAAAATTCGTCCGACGACGAAGAAGAATGCGTTTTATACGATAGAAAATGTATAGGTTGCGGAGAGTGCGAACTATGCGATCTCGACCCGCTTAAAATTTGCGACAACTGCGGAAAGTGCGTTGAAATGGATGACGTTGCGAGCATAAAAATAGATTCCGTGCAAAAGTAAGCGCCTATGACGCATTGCGCCTCGGCAATCGTCAAAATTGTGTGAAAATTAAATAAATACGAATAATCGCAAACTTAAAACCCTTGCCATTTTAAAAGTAATATTATACAATAATATTATGGAAAAAATCATAACGACAATCGTGGTTTATCTGGCGAACTTTCTTGCCATATTGATCGTTTTGCCTTGTCACGAATTCGCGCATGCGTTCGCTGCTGTCAAGTGCGGCGACGATACTCCCAAATATGCGGGCAGATACACATTGAATCCGTTTGCGCATTTCGACCCGATAGGTCTTGTAATGCTGATTCTGTTGAGGTTTGGTTGGGCGAAACCTGTTCCGGTTAATCCCGATAATTTCAGGAATTATAAGAGCGGGTGCGTATGGGTGTCGATTGCGGGCGTTCTTACGAACATCGCGCTTGCGATTTTGTGTTGTCCGGTATATCTGCTTATTGCAAGAAAAGGTTTTTTGCTGATAAACGCCGACTGGGCGATTTATTTAAATACGTTGATATACGGCTTTTTCTATTCGCTTTTTTATATCAACGTCGGCTTGTTCGTGTTCAACCTTCTGCCTTTTTATCCGCTCGACGGTTTCAGGCTTTACGACGCGTTGACGACAAAGCATGGCAAAGTATATTACACATTGAGAAAAAACGGATTTTATATCCTTATAGGTATTATACTTCTAGGATACGTTGCCGATATAACGGGTATCTGGTGGCTCGATTTTCTGCCGGTTATAACGAATTACGTTGCAACGCCGATTATTAAGTTGTGGGGTTTGATTTTAGGGTTATGAGCGATATAATTGAAAACGAAGAATTAAAAAAAGATACGGCGACAGCCGAACAGCAGAATATTTACGATTATTATTCGGTTAAAGCGAACGGTTTCGAGTCGGTTGTTGACTATACTACGAAGATATCCAACTTCGAAGGTCCGCTCGATTTGCTTTTATATCTCGTAAACAAAGCGGAAATTTCCATCCGCGATATATTTGTTTCCGAAGTAACGGAGCAATTCATCGAATACGTCCGTTCGGCGGAAGATCTCGATATGGAGCGCGAGAGCGAATATCTCGGAATGGCGGCAACGCTTCTGGAAATCAAATCGAAGGAATTGTTGCCGATAATGCAGTTCGATTGGGAAAACGACGGCATGGAGGACGATATGTTTGACGATCCTCAGGAAAATATTTTCCGTCAACTCGAAGAATACAAACTCTTCAAAGAGGCGAGCGAAAACCTGAAGAAACAGGAAACGGTGGATATTTTCTATAAAGAACCCGACGAGTCGGCTACCGACGTAAGGATAGAATATACCGATTTTAACCTTAAAAATCTCGTCGACGCATTCTCGAAACTTCTTGCAAGGCTTGATCTTGAAAAGAGAATAAAGAACGCTCAGAAAGAAATTCCGAAGGAAGTTTTCACCGTTGCGGACAAAATTAATTACATAAAAACCACGATGCTCGAAAGACAAACCTGCAGTTTCTTTGAACTTTTTAAAGAGGACGCGTCGAGAATGGAAGTCATAACGACGTTCCAGGCTCTTCTGGAACTGTTGAAATTGCAGTATTTAACCTGCGAGCAATCGGAAACTTTTGGCGATATAACAATAAATTTAAGAGAAGACAGGAGTGAAGAAATTGGAGACCTTAGCGAGTATAATTGAGTCGATATTGTTTGTTTCCGGCGACGCCGTTGCCGTAAAAGATATTTCCGAAAAACTTTGCCTTACCGACAAGGAAGTGTTATCGATTGCCGAAAAATTGCAGAAAGAAAAATATAACGCCGACAGCGGTATTCATCTGCTCATTTTTAACAAGAAACTGCAATTCGGAACGAACAAAAACAATGCGGAAAGCGTTGCCACCGTTCTTAACCCGATAAAAGAGCGCGAACTCTCGAGAAGTATGCTTGAGGTTGCGGCAATAATTGCATATAAACAGCCCGTAACGAGAATGGATCTCGAAGAAATAAGGAACTGCAGTTGCGAATATGCACTCCAGAACCTTATTAAACTCGGCGTGGTAGAGGTTGTCGGAAGAAAGGATTCGATCGGTCACCCCGCGCTTTTCGGGACGACCGATAACTTTTTGAAACGTTTCCAGATTTCGTCTCTCGACGAATTGCCGGACTATGACGGACTTATCGATAAAATCAAGAAATTGCATGGCGACGACGACGCGTATCTCTTCAAAAAAGACGTTTATAACGAAGCGGACGATCCCGAATATAACGGAGAGAATCAGGCTGCCGATAATACCGAAAGCGTCGCCGGCAACGACGACGAAAAAAAGAACGTCACGATTTTCGACGCCGTCGATAACACGTTCGGCAAACCCGACGACGAAGAAAAATCATCGGATGAAGCCGAAGAGGAGACCGATTTGCCGGAAGATAACACCGACAACGAAACGGCTTGACGGTCGATTGAATATTTTAAATAAAATTTGCCCCTTACGCTTTCGGCTAAGGGGTTTTTACATACTTTTTTTATCTTGCGGCACAATATTTTTATGAAGTATGCCGTTATTTTAATTATTTTATCTGTTATTATAATTCCTTTACCGTTTTCGGTAAAAGGCATTTTTTCGTTTAACAACAAAAAAACATACTTCAATTTATACTTTTACAGGGTTATAAAAATCAAATCGGCGTATATTAATTACAATGAAAAAAAGTTTTATCTTCACCTTACGGACAAAAAAGCGATCGAATTCAAGCCCGGCGATATGATGCCGCGAATGGATAACATCGATGTTTTAGAGTTGTTTGTTTTTACGAAAATAAGATATGCTATTGCTTTGGACGCAGCCGGCAGCGTTGCAAAATTTATTGCAGTTTCATTAGTAAATCAAATGAATTTTATAATGTTTTCCGTCTTAAAAGAAGTTAAGCCGTCGATAGATTTCAAGGGTAGCACGATTATTTGCGACGATAAAAAAACGAGCGGTTTATATTTCGATATCGGCATATGTTTCAATATTCTGAAAATTATCGCAGGGATAATAAAAAGTTTTTTCAAAGGAGTAAAAAATGCTTAAAGAAAACAAAGAAATTAAGGAAAATAAAATAAAAGAACTTATGAGCGCGGCTATGAAAGACATAAACGCTTTGATTGACGTAAATACCGTTATTGGAAAACCTTTTACCACAAATGACGGAACAACGATAATTCCGGTCACAAAAGTCACGATGGGCTTTATGACGGGCGGAGGAGAGTACGGCGAAATAAAGAAAATCAACTCTTCGCCCGAGATGCCTTTTGCCGGCGGAAGCAGCGCAATCGTTTCGCTTAAACCAACGGGATTTCTCGTCGGCAAAGGCAAAGGAGTTAAACTGATAAGCGTTCCGACGGACGCTTTTTCAAGGGCTTTCGAAACGGCAGAGGAGTTCATAAAAACTTTCAAAAATGATGAGAAGGATTAAGTTTTTAGTTATTATCGCTTTGCTGTTTTCGGTACTGATATTTTCCGGAGAAAAAGCCGAAGCATTCACCGTTTCCAAAGCGGAAGCGGTTATGGAAGTATCGAGCGGACGAATGCTTTCTGAAAACGACGCCGACGCTAAACTTCCTATGGCAAGCACTACGAAAATCGTCACGGCGATAACGGTCATAGATAATTTCGACGTCGAAAAAGAAGTAGTTGTTCCCGAACAAAGCGTAGGCACCGAAGGCAGTAGCATTTATCTCAGAACAGGTGAAAAGTATAAGGTAAAAGATTTGCTTTACGGGCTTATGTTGCGTTCCGGGAACGACGCCGCTGAAACACTTGCTTTAACGCTTTGCGGCAGTATCAGTAACTTCGTAAAGTTAATGAACGAAACGGCGGTCAAAACGGGTGCCACGCATTCAAATTTTATCAACCCGCACGGCTTGCCGGATAACAAACATTATACCACCGCGCGCGATCTTGCGGTTATTTCGTGCTACGCGATGAAAAATCCGTTATTCAAAGAGATTGTCTCCGCCAAAAAACACGTCGCCACGGAATTGACGACGGGCGAGAAAAAGTTATGGATAAACAAAAACAAGATGCTTTTCAATTTCGACGGCGCAGACGGCGTTAAAACGGGTTACACGGTCAAGGCGGGGAGATGCCTCGTTTCGAGCGCGGCGCGCGACGGAATGGAAGTGGTTTGCGTCGTTCTGAACAGCCCGCAAATGTTCGAGCGATCCGCGGAACTTCTCGAAAATGCATTTTCCGAGTTCCGATTGATAAAAGTGATCGACCCCGACCGGTTCGACAAGGTAATTTTCGATAAAAGCAAAACCGTTGCATACAATCTTTCAAAGCCGGAAGAATTTTATTATCCTGTGGGAAGAACCGAAAAAATAACCTGCGCTGCAGACTTCGATTCTTTTGCCGATGAAGACGTTCACCCGAACGAAAAAGTGGGTGAAATAAAAATTTATTGTTCAAAACAGTTGATTTTTTCTCAAAATATCTATACACTTAATAAAGTATAAATAAAACAGAGTTTGCTTTGTTATTCTTGCTTGACTAACAAAACGACAGGCTCAGGGAATAATAAACATGAGAATCAACAAATTTCTTGCCGAATGCGGGATTGCGAGCCGCAGAGGTTGCGACGAAATCATCAAAGAAAAAAGAGTTAAAGTTAACGGCAGAGTATGTGACCTCGGTACCGAAATAGACGAAGTTAACGACAGCGTTTCTGTCGACGGAAAAAGAGTCGCCAGAGCAAGAAAATTCGAATATTACATCATGAACAAGCCTAAGGGTTGCGTATGTACGGTTAAAGACGACAAAGGCAGGAAAACCGTAATGGACTACCTCCCGAAAAACACCGCGAGAATTTTCCCCGTCGGCAGGCTCGACTACGATTCCGAAGGACTTCTGATTTTTACCAACGACGGCGACCTCTCGAACAGGCTTACTCATCCGAGCAGCGAAATTCCGAAGACCTATCTCGTAAGAATCGAAGGAAATATCGACGAAAAATCTCTTAACGACCTGAGAAACGGCGTGGTAATCGACGGGCAAAAGACGAATAAAAGCAACATCCGCGTCGTCGAAGAAGGAAAAGATTACACGAAACTCAACGTTACGATAACTGAAGGAAAGAACAGAGAAATAAGAAAAATGTTCGAATCCGTCGGCAAAAACGTAGATTTCCTTAAACGCATCAAAATCGGCGATTTAAGGCTTTCCGGACTTAACAGAGGAGAAGTCCGCAAACTTACGCAAGAAGAAGTTTATTATCTGCAAAACGTTTAATATGGATAAAACGATTATAACGGAAGAGTCGGAAAGTTACAGCCGTCTCAAATCAGATATCAAAGATAAATATACGAAGATGATCTGCGCCGAACTCGAAGCGATAAGGCGTTACGTCGTTAAGGAATCGTCCGTGATTTTAGGCGACGATTTTCTCGAAAAACTCGGCGAATCGGAGCAACTGAAAAAAGAATGCGATCAAATACGCAACGAATTCCGCTCGCGCGAAGAATACATAAACGCACAGAGTGAACTCACCGCCGCCTCAAAGGCGGTTAAAAACCGTAAAAATACCGGTTCCGCAGGCGGAACAGACAACACTGACAACACGGAAGAAACGAAAAGGCTCAACAAAGCGATCAGCGCGATCACGACGCTTAACGTCACGTTGAACAACAAACTCAAAGACAAAAACGACCGCCGCACCGTTCTCGAAAAAGAACTCAACGCAATTGTCAGAGAAAACGAGACGGGATTCAAAACCATAAACGACGAAGTCGTTTCGCGCGTTAAAAGGGCGGTTTCCGATTGCATCGCCGGTTATGCCGACGAAATAGGCAAATTAAACGAGTGTTTCAATGTTAAAAGCAACGAATTGGATCTTCCTTTCGATGAAAAGGTAATCCGCCTCGATATCCCCGTTTTCGGGAGAAGAACTCACAACGAATCCGCCGCAAACGACGATTCGGACGACGATAAAGACGGAAAGAGAAATTTCGTTCCGAGCGACGATAATAACGGCGTTCTGAACTGATTCGAATTATTTTACCCGCAAGGCGAACGCGCAAGCGTTCGTTTTTTTTTGCGCCCGGATTATGCTTGAAATTTTTCGCACAAACGATTATAATTGAAATATGGACAAGATAATCATAGCGATAGGCGGAGGAGAACTCCGCGAAAAACAAACTTCGGAAATCGACAGACAAATTTCCGGATTGGTTAAGAAAAGGTGCGAGGGTCGCAGACCGACCGCATTATTCGTGGGTACGGCAAGCCACGACAGTATGCCTTACTACAACAGTTTTCATAAAACCTACACAGGGCTTTTCGGGTTGAAAACAGATTGCGCTCTGACTGTTTACGGCGAGATGAATTACGAAAAAATAGAGGGTAAATTTCAGAAAGCCGATATGATATACGTCGGTGGCGGGGACACGCTCTTTATGCTTGACAGTTGGGAGAAGAGCGGTATCAAAAAACTTATTCTCGACGCCTACGACAGGGGAGTGATAATATGCGGTTTGTCCGCAGGTGCGATATGCTGGTTCGACGAAATGTTTACTGACAGCGCGGGCGCGGAATACGAATTTAAAAACGCGCTCGGCGTTTTAAGCGGCGGCGCATGTCCTCATTTCGACAAGAGAAAATCCGACTTCGAAAATAAGATAGCGGACGCGACCGTCGAAAATTATATCTGCATCGAAGACCTTTCCGCGGCAATGTTTGTGAACGGAGTGTTAAAATGCGCGTCGGATTCTGCCGGAAATTCTTATATCGCTAACGTAAAAAACGGTGAAATCTCGTATAATATCATATGCAAAAGTGATTTTTCACAGTCTTAAAGAGAAAATCCGTCTTTTTTTATAAGAAGGTCATTTTTCAGTCACTCTATGCTCATAAAGCAACATTATAATATACATTATAAAAAGCGTGGTCTATACGCGCGAAAAACCAGACGGAGGTCATACAATGTACAGAATATTAATAGTAGATGACGAGGCGAAAATCAGAGAAGTTCTTGCGGAATACGCTGAATTCGAGGGTTTTGCTTCCGATCAGGCCGCAGACGGAATGGAAGCGGTCAACAAGTGCAAAAACGAAGATTACGACCTTATCCTTATGGATATAATGATGCCGAAACTCGACGGTTATTCGGCCGTTAAGGAAATCAGAAAATTCAAGGACATTCCCGTAATAATGCTTTCGGCAAGAGGAGAAGAGTACGACAAACTTTTCGGCTTCGAAATCGGCGCTGACGATTACGTGGTGAAACCTTTCTCGCCAAAGGAAGTCATGGCGAGGGTAAATGCCGTTCTCAAGAGAAACGCTCAGGCTAAATCGCCCAAACAGAACAATTCCGTTCTCAAATTCGAGGGGCTTGAAATCGATATGCTCGGCAGAAACGTTTTTGTGGACGGAGTGAAAGCCGAACTTACGCCGAAGGAATACGAACTTCTGTTTTATATGGTAAATAATAAGGATATAGCCCTTTCGAGAGAAAAACTTCTTTCTGATGTCTGGGGTTATGATTTTTACGGCGACGACAGAACGGTCGATACTCACATCAAAATGCTCAGAAGCAACCTTAAAGAATATAGGAAATTTATCGTCACGTTGAGAGGAATGGGCTATAAATTCGAAGTATGAAAAAGGATTATTTCAGAAAACTGAAATTTAACGTTCTGCTTTATTTCCTGCTTTTCACGGCGATTATCATCGGTTCGCTATGGTTTTTTCAGATTTTCTTTCTCGAAAATTACTATCAGTCCGAAAAAATGAAAAGCCTTAATAACTTCGGCAACACGCTCTGCAGAGTACCGAGAGAAAGCGCAGAATTCGACCCTTTGGTTGCGCAATGCACCGAATCGGGTATCCGTGTTTTCGTCGCGTCGAAAATTACCGTCGGAGAATCCGATGACGGCAGCAAAAGATTCGATTTCGTCAGCATCCTCGATATGTCGAGAAATGCCGTTATAAACGACAAATCGCCGGAATATGATTTCGTTAATAAAGCGATCGACAACTATTGCAACGGGATAAAAAGCGGTATTATTACGGACGATAATAAAACGGCTAACGCATTTTTCTTCTGCTCGAAATCCGAAGCGAACAGCGACGATACGATCATTCTTACTTGTTCGAGAGAAAAAATCACCGAGGCGATTACCGTTATCAGACGCCAATTTTTGATAGTTACGATTATAGTCGTCGCGATGGCTGTTTTCCTTGCGTTTTATTTTTCCGTGCGTCTTTCAAAACCCCTCGACGAAATGTCGGATTCGGCGAAGAAGTGGGCGCAGGGCGACGCAAACGTAAATTTCAGACCATTTAAGGGCGCGTACACCGAAATAAACGAACTCGGCGAAGCGTTGAACTTTGCTAAAGACGAAATTTCAAAGTCCGGAATGTTGCAGCGCGATTTGCTTGCGAACGTTTCTCACGACCTGAAAACTCCGCTCACGATGATAAGGGCGTACGCCGAAATGATAAGAGATATTTCCGGCGACAACAAGGAAAAACGAGAAAAACACACGCAGGTTATCATAGACGAGTCGGACAGGCTTTCCATGCTCGTTAACGATATTCTCAATCTTTCCAAACTTCAATCGGCTGTCGACGAACCTGAAGTTTCGGAAATAAACCTGTCCGAACTCACCGAAAGAGTAATCGGAAGATTTTCCGATTACGTTGAAAAAGAAGGATATACGATAGAAGACCATATCGCGCCCGACCTGATAACCGTTGTGGACGAGAAAAAAATCGAGCAGGTTATTTACAATCTTCTCGGAAACTCGATAAACTACACCGGCGAAGACAAAACCGTTAAGGTTTATCTTACGGCGGAAAACGATTATATATTGCTTGAAATCATCGACTCAGGCAAGGGTATTTCGCAGGAAAAAATAGATACAATCTGGGAAAGGTATTACAGATTTTCCGAAACGAACACCCGCCCCGTAAAAGGAACGGGACTCGGTCTTTCGATTGTAAAAGCCATTCTCGATTCGCATAAACTTCAATACGGCGTGCGCAGCAAAAAAGATTGCGGAAGCAATTTCTTCGTTAAATTCAAAAGGGTGAAAAACAATGGATAACGATTATCTGAGAGTAAATTCAAAATCGGACGACGCAGAAATCGTTACGAGCGAATTCGACGTAAAAAAAGAACAGGTAAAGACGGAAGAGCGAAAAAAACTAACCGTTATGTCAATTTTATTCAGCGGGAGGAAAAAACACGGTCAGAACGTCCGTTCAGTTCCTTTGCCAACGTTTAAGAGCAGTTTTACGGTTTTTTTGGCTCTTTCTTTCCTGGCGGTTTTTATCCTTTTCATTGCGATTATAACCAAAACGACCGAGTTGTTCATTTTCGATGCGTTGCTTATCGCGCTGATGATTCCGATTGCATCGATTACGCTTTTTTCCGACCTAAACACGAGGAAAAACGTTTCTTTGACGGAGATAATCTGCGCTGTGGTAACGGGCGTTTTTGCTTACATTCTCATTAACTTTATCGATTCGTATATCGTTACGGCGCTTTCCGACTATCAGAGTATCGTTTCGATCGTTTCGATTGTGTTTTCGGATATATTTCTGTTCATCATTTCGTTTTTTTACGTTAAATTGATGAAAAAAGACGACATATTCGCCGCAATTCTGATCTGCATCGGCATATATTCGGGTTATCTTGTCGCAAGAACCACGATTAATCTTATAACTTCGCTCTGCGTCAGCGTAACGGTTGTGTCGAGCGATTTCAAAGCCATAGTTTTCGACGGAAAATCAAACGAATTCGGCAGAGCGGCAAACTCGTTTGTTAAAAACATTTTGTCAGACGGAATCTATTTTCCGTTCCTTTCGGTCTGCTGGGCGACAATCTGCGCGGGTGTTATCGGTTTAACCGCCCTTCCGTTCAGAGAAGTAAGAGAGCATAAAGTGACTTACACGCTCTTTTTGATTATTCAGATCGTTCTGCACGTCGTTTCGTCTTTTACGTCGACATTGCGCTTTTACAACATACTCATTTCGTCGCTGTGCATTATCGTTTCGCTTTTCTGCGCGGTGAGAATGTTGAATTTCTCGCTTTCAAAGTCGACTTTTTCGAAACAAACGGAGGTTGATATCGATGTATCCCGATAACATATTCTGGAATTTTAATTTATATAACATATGCCTTACCATAGGTTTGCTTTGCGTAGTCATCGTTCTCGATAAATATCTCGAGAAAAGAAAAGTGCCTGCCAAAGTGCAGAATTTTTATCTCATCGTGGGCGTTCTTACGATAGGATTGGGCATTTTAAGCGCAAATCTTTTTCAGTCGGTTTATCATTATATCGAAACGGGAGTTTTCACGCTTGATGCCGGAATGACTTTTTATGGCGGGCTTATCGGCGGAATAGCAGTTTTCTTTATAGGTTTTTTCGTATTCGGAAAAATTATTTTCAAAGAAAAGGAGCATATCAGATACTTTCCGGACTTAGCGGCAGCCGCGCCTTGCTGCATAACCGTAGGACACGCTTTCGGGAGACTCGGCTGTCTGTTTGCGGGGTGTTGCTACGGCAAGGCTATGGACGGCTTTCCCGGGCTTAAAATGACCGTATGGCTGAACGGAGCGAAAGTAACGGGGTATTTTTTACCGACGCAACTTTACGAATCGATTTTTCTTTTCGTTCTTTTCGCGGTGACGAGCGTACTGTATTTCAAAAAAATCGACTGGACTTTCGTCGTTTATCTCGTCGGGTACGGAATATGGAGATTCTTTATCGAGTATCTCAGAATCGACGACAGAGGAGTTCTTATCCCGGGGCTTACGCCTTCGCAATGGATATCGCTCGGCTTGATTGCCGCCGGTCTGGTTATAGCGGGTTTCAAAGTTTACAAGATCATAAACCTCAAAAAACAAAAAGAATAAATAGGGATTACATTTGTCATCACCAAGTTTTAAATGTCGGATCCTGCGATGATTTCTGTTCGTCGCAGGATTTTAAAAAAAGTGAAAATCAAATGTAAAATGCTTGCTAAAAAAAAATAAATGTTGTATAATATCAAACGTTGCGAATATAGCGAGGTGTAGCGCAGTTTGGTAGCGCGCTTGGTTCGGGACCAAGAGGTCGTGGGTTCAAGTCCCGTCACCTCGACCAACGGATTGACCGCCCGCTTTTGCAAAAAAATGCAAAGGCGGGCGGTCGTTTTATTTTTCCATATCACCTTTTCTCAAAGTCTTTCTACGAAATCCTTTGAGAAAT
>JALETB010000044.1 GCA_022781715.1 Clostridiales bacterium
GCAAAGGACAGCGCGGGCAAACCTCTCGCTGTAGGCGATAAAGTCGTAACTTGCATGATCTTTGCGGACGATCCCGAAATCACGATGTACGACCTCAACAAACAAAACATCGGAAAAGCCGACGTATACGGTCTTATCAAACCCATCGGAGACGATTATTTCACCGGTTGGTTTGCGGACTATATAGTCATAAAGAAAGGGTCTACTGTTTTCAACGTGTCCGACCTTGACCTCGATTCGAGAGTACTCATCGAGCCGTGCGCGGTTCTTGTTCACGCGGTTGAAAGAGCAAAAACGACGGGTATTCTTCGTTTCAATTCCAGAGTAGTCGTTCAGGGATGTGGACCTATCGGTCTTATCTGTATCGCCGTTTTAAGAACTATGGGTATCGAAAACATCGTAGCCGTAGACGGAAACGAACAGAGACTTGCGTTTGCCAAGCGTATGGGTGCGGATAAATCGGTCGATTTCAGAAATTACAAAGGAGCGGAGGCTCTCGGCAAAGCCGTTTACGAAACGTTCGGCGGGCATTATGCGGACTTCGCGTTCCAGTGCACCGGCAACCCGATCGCTCATGCGAACATCTATAAGATGATAAGAAACGGCGGCGGACTTTGCGAACTCGGCTTCTTCATCAACGGCGGCGACGCTACGATCAACCCCCACTTCGACCTTTGCTCGAAGGAGATCACTCTGGTCGGAAGTTGGGTTTATACGCTCAGAGATTACGCCACGACGTTCGACTTTTTGAAGAGAGCGCAGGCGATAGGGCTTCCGATAAAGGAACTCATCACTCACAGATTCCCGCTCGAAGAGATCAACGAAGCGCTTAAGACGAATCTTGCGATGAAAGGTCTTAAAATCGCCGTAATCAACAAGTAAGAGGAACCAACTTATGTCGAAAGCAGTGGGTATATTAGAAGTTTACGGTCTTTCAACGGCGTTCTGCGCAGCCGACGCGGCGTGCAAAGCAGCCGACGTTACGCTGGAAAATTTCGACAAAAACAAACCGGCTAACGCAGACAAACTTCCCGTACCGCTTCTCGTGACGATAAAAATCAGAGGCGATGTCGCGGCGGTCGAAGCCGGACTTAAGGCGGCACGCGAAACCGCGGAAGCAATGACGGGAGTAGTTGCCGAATACGTTATTCCTAATCCTGCCGAGGATACAGAGAAAATGCTCAGACTCAGCGGAATGGATAAAAAATAAAAAAATTTTTATAAATTTAAATAATATCGGAGGATAATTATTATGTCAATGGAAGCATTGGGAATGGTTGAAACAAGAGGTCTCACCGCAGCAATCGAAGCGGCAGATTCTATGGTTAAAGCCGCTCAGGTCACTTTGATCGGAACGGAAAAGATCGGTAGCGGACTCGTAACCGTTATGGTAAGAGGCGACGTAGGTGCGGTTAAGGCTGCCGTTGAAGCAGGCGCAGCAAACGCCGCTAAACTCGGCGAACTCGTTGCAACTCACGTAATTCCCAGACCTCATCAGGACGTTGAAAAGATTTTACCCGGATTCGGCAAATAATTTTTGCGTCGGATAAAAAAATAAAAGGTAGCGTTACATATGGGAAAAGCCCTTGGTTTTTTTGAAATATCCGGCGTTGTCGCGGCTGTGGATGCTCTCGATATAATGTGTAAAACCGCAGACGTGGAGTTCGTCAGTTGGGAGAAAAAACTCGGCGGCAGACTTGTGACCGTGATTATTCGCGGCGATGTTTCGGCGGTGACGGAAGCAATCGAAGCCGCAACGCAGAACGGAATAAAAAAACCCGTAAACAAAGCGGTTATCGCAAATCCGCACGAAGAAGTCGAGAGAATCGTCAGAAAAAGCGCGGAAAGGCTTGCGAAGTCCAAAGGCTGGGCGTCCGAGCCGGATAAAGAAAGCGAAAACTTCATAAAAGAAGTTTGAAACTAAAAAAACAAAAAATAAAAAACAAACATAAGGAGAAACAATATTATGGCACTCGAAGCATTAGGAATGGTTGAGACCAGAGGACTTACGGCGGCAATCGAAGCAGCAGATTCTATGGTTAAAGCGGCTAACGTCGTTTTGATCGGAACCGAGAAGATCGGTAGCGGACTCGTTACCGTTATGGTAAGAGGCGACGTAGGCGCAGTTAAATCCGCTGTTGAAGCGGGCGCTGCAAACGCTTCCAGACTCGGCGAACTCGTTGCAACTCACGTAATTCCCAGACCTCATCAGGACGTTGAGAAGATTCTTCCCGTTTTAAAGTAATTTTAAAAAGAAGAAATCTTAAGATTCGTTTTTAAGATCTGATTCTGTTTTTTGCCGCCGCGGCGCGGGAAAACGCGCCGCGGCGGCGGAACCGGAACGGAAATCGTAACAGAACCGTAACAAAACCGGGCAGAAAATCGGAATCGGACGAAAACGGATTAAAACCGAAGTAAACGCGGGTATGCCGCAATAGTTTTCGAGCATTTTTCGGGTAGAAAATCGGCTCGTATATTTTAAGCATACGCAAAAATAAATCGCAAAAAGGAATTACATATGGAAACCTGCGATATCGAAAAAATCACGCGGCTCGTCATCGAGAGCCTCAAAAAAGACGACAAATCCACAGGGTTTATGGTGCCTGTGGGCGTTTCTGCAAGACATATTCATTTAACTCAGGCAGACGTCGAAACCCTTTTCGGAAAGGGTTACCAACTCACCAAAAAGAAAGATCTGATGGGCGGTCAGTTCGCTTCGAACGAACTCGTAACGATCGTCGGACTTAAACTCCGCGCGATCGAAAACGTGAGAATTTTAGGACCCGTCAGAAAGGCGTCGCAAGTGGAAATTTCCGCAACGGACGCTGTTAAACTCGGAATAAAAGCCCCCGTAAGGGAGTCCGGAAATATAGCGGGGTCTGCGCCGATAGCGGTCGTCGGACCATGCGGAGTACTTTATCTGAAAGAAGGTTGCATCGTCGCCAAGCGTCACATACATATGTCGCCTGCCGACGCCGAAAGAGCCGGAGTTAAAAACGGCGACATCGTTTCGGTTAAGGTGGACAACGAAAGAGCGACCACTTTCAATAACGTTCTCATAAGAGTAGATCCTTCGTTTACGCTTGAAATGCACATCGATACGGACGAGGCTAACGCCGCGGAAATCCGTACCGGCATGAAGGCGGAAATCGTTAAGGACTAAACTTGTAGTTTCTTTAAAAGAGGACTAAAAAATGATTATAGGAAAAGTTGTCGGTTCGGTCGTTTCCACGAGAAAATGCGATAACCTTATAGGCAGCAAGTTCATGATCGTAGAACCGATCCCGAGCCTTAAGGTGGAAAACAGAATCGTTGCCGTCGACAAAGTGGGCGCCGGTATAGGGGAACTCGTTCTCATCGCGCAAGGCAGCGCGGCGAGAATCGGTTGCAATATGGAAAAATCGCCCGTCGACGCGGCAATCGTAGGCATTATTGACGAAGGACAAAATTTAGAATAATATGGAATTAAGCGCTTTAAGCAAAATTTACAGGGAAGCGGGAATAGTCGGCGCAGGCGGCGCGGGCTTCCCCACCTATGCAAAACTTAATAGCAACGCGAAAACGATACTGCTTAACTGCGCGGAATGCGAGCCTCTTTTGAGGTTGCACAGGCAACTTCTTAAGTTCCATGCTCCCGAAATCGTTTCGGCTTTTGACGAAACGAGAAAGAGCGTCGGCGCGGAAGAGGGCATCGTTTGCATAAAAGAGCACTATAAAGGCGCGATCGACGCGGTTACCGCTCTTCTTCCCGAATATCCGGCATTAAAACTCAAAGTTTTAAGAAAAGTTTATCCTGCCGGCGACGAAGTTATGCTTATTTACGACGCGACGGGTAAAGTCGTCCGCCCCGGCGGACTCCCGATCGAATGCGGAGTCGCAGTGTTCAACGTCGAAACGATGTATAACGCCTGCCACGCGCTGAAAGGCGAACCGATCGTTTCAAAACTCGTGACGATTGCCGGCGAGGTCAAAGTGCCGAAAACGCTCAGGCTTCCGCTCGGTGCGAAACTTTCCGAAGCGGTTAAACTTGCCGGCGGAGAGACGATAAAAGATTACGTTTACTGGGTCGGCGGACCTATGATGGGTAAAATCGCTTCGCCGTCCGATCCCGTCACGAAAACGACCAACTCGGTTTTCGTGCTTCCGTCGGATTCGTTTGTCGTGAACAAACTCAGGTCGGACGTGAAGATAGAGATCGGCAGAGCGGCGGCAAGTTGTTGCCAGTGCAGAACCTGCACGGATATGTGTCCGAGGAACAACGTCGGGCATCCGATCGAGCCGCATAAGATAATGCGTGCTGCGGCGTGCAACGATTTCAGCGACGTATCCGCGTTTCTGAACACGTTTTATTGCTGCGGTTGCGGAGTGTGCGAATTATACGCTTGTCCGCAAGGGCTTTCTCCGCGTAAACTCATTCAGACAATCAAGGACGCGCTCAGAGCGAACGGCGTAAAACCGCCTAAAGACACGCAAGCGAGCGGAGTGAACCCGATGAGAGATTTCAGAAGAGTACCTCTCGAAAGGCTTGTCGCAAGGCTCGGCGTGAAGAAGTATCAGACTGACGCACCGCTTGATAATCAACTTATAGATGGGTTTTCGGAAGTTAATATACTTTGCAGTCAGCATATCGGCGCACCTGCCGTACCGGTTGTAAAGATCGGCGATAAGGTGGAGTGCGGTCAGGTTGTAGCAAAGGCGGCGGAAGGACTTTCCGTCAATATTCACGCTTCGATAAGCGGAATTGTTACGGGCGTTACGCCGAAATGTATAACGGTTAAGAAGGTAGACTGATGAGCAGAGCAATCGGAATGATAGAATTTAAGACGGTGTGCGCAGGCATCACCGCCACGGATATAATGGTCAAAACTTCGGAAGTGGACATAATCGAAGCGCAGACCGTTTGTCCGGGCAAATATATAGCGATAGTCACGGGCGATCTCAGCGCGGTTAAGGCGGCTGTTGAGGCCGCGAACAATACGGACGGAGAAAAGAGCATCGACAGTTTCGTGCTTGGTAACCCCGATCCCTCGATTTTCCCTGCGATAATCGGAACGACGGACGTCGACCCCAAAACGGTGAACGCGCTCGGCGTTATCGAAACGTTCGACGCGGCGCAGATAATCGTTGCCGCCGATAATGCGGTTAAAACGTCTGAAGTCACGTTGATAGAAATAAGGCTCGCGAAGGGAATGTGCGGAAAATCTTACGTTACGTTTACGGGTGAAGTCGCCGCGGTTCAGGCTGCGGTTGAGAGAGCAAAATCGGTTGTGTCCGAAAGCGGAATGCTTCTCGACGCCACGGTCATCGCTCGTCCGGACAGAAAACTTATCGAGAAAATATTGTAACATGTAACACAAGGGGCTTTCGCAAATATGTTTTTAATGTTTGCGGGGGCTTTTTTTGTAATTTTTTAAGAATCGGCCGGGAGTCGGCTGAGAATCGGCACGATATTGCGTCGGCGTATCGGTGCGTTAATTTGTCGGCGCGTTAGTACGTCGGCGCAACCTCACAGGGGAAAATGATGCTTGCAGTTGAAAGAAAAAACAGAATATTATCTATATTACAGGAAGAAAAGAAGGTCGTCGTAGGCGAACTCGCCACGTTGTTCGATGTTTCGGAGGAAACCATTCGCCGTGACCTTGAAAAACTCGAATCGGAAGGGCTGGTCGTTAAGGCTTACGGTGGCGCGGTTCTGAACGAAAATCTTCAGAGCGATATGCCTCTTGCCGTCAGAAAACGCACGAACGTTATCGGCAAGCAGAAAATAGCCGAACTCGTGGCTAGCAGAATAACCGACAATATGAGCGTTATGCTCGACTGTTCGTCCACCGCGCTTTTCATCGCGAGGCGGATAAAAGACAGAAAGAATCTGACGATAATCACCAATTCGCTGGAGATTCTTATCGAACTTAAAGACGCCAAAAACCTCAAAATTTTCTCGAGCGGCGGGCTTCTCGGCGAGGATTCGTTCGCTTTGGTCGGGAATCAGGCGGACAGAATGATATCCGAGTTTCACGTGAACGCTTCGATTATCTCGTGCAAAGGCTTTGATATCGATAAGGGCTTCACCGATTCTCACGACATGCACGCCTCCACAAAGCGCGTTATGCTCGAAAATTGCGACACGCGCGTGCTTGCGGTCGACAGTTCCAAATTCAATCACATCGCGTTCAACGTCGTCGGCACTCTTTCCGATATCGACGTGATCGTAACGGACGTAAAACCGCCGAAGGAATGGGCGGAAAGGTTTGAAAAAGCAAAAGTCGAGTGTTTATACCCCGCAGACGCAGAGGAAGCGACGAAGTAAACGCCGAAACGAAAACGGGGAGCAGGGCAAGATAAAACAGGACATGAATATGCGCCTATAAGTCGATTAACGGTGTGTTTCGGAGGATATTATGAAAAAGACGAAAGTGATTTGCTTTGCTAACAACAAAGGCGGCAGCGGAAAATCCACCACGTGCGCGAGCCTCGGCTATGCGTTTGCGGCGAGAGGAAAGAAGGTTTTGCTTATCGACGGAGATATGCAACTCAACTTAACGCTCTCTTATTTCGATGAAGATAAGGCTCTCGAAATCGCGGCGGGAGATAAGAATCTTTACGTTGCGCTCAAAGAGCAGAAACCGCTCGACGGATATATTTATAAAACCGATTATGAAAACGTGGATATCATACCGTCTTCCACGCTGATGAGTTCGATAGAGTTCGACCTTTTCGGCAAATGGCAAAGGGAAGTGATTCTTAAAAAACTTCTTCGCCCGGTTATCGAAAGCGGAGTTTACGATTATGTGCTTATCGACGCGCCGCCCACGCTCGGATGCTGGGTTATGAACGTTCTTTGCGCGTCCGATAAACTCATTCTGCCCGTCGAGGCAAGCCCGTGGGGACTTTTCGGGCTGGCGAATATGTTCGATTTCGTCGGGCAGGTGAAGGAAATTTCGCCGTCGCTCGAACTTGCGGGCATCGTCGTGACGAAGGTCGACGCGAGAAAGAATTACTTCAAGCAAACGATGGAAACGCTCAGGGAAACAAAAGGAATAAACGTTTTCGAGAACGTAATTCACCTCGACAGTTCCGTGGAATGGGCGCAGGATAGCAGTAAACCCGTCGGTGCGTTCAAACGCAGCGCGAGGAGCGCGACGGAATACGGCGCGCTTGCCGATGAACTGATTGAAAAATTATAACCAAGGGCTTAAGCAAGGATTTAATTCGTCGTCACCGAATGACGAAAATTATAAATATCGGGAGGAAACGAAAATGTCAATAGGAAAAGATAGCGTTAAAAGGGCTGCCGCGACTAAAAAAACGGTAAAACCCGCAGAGAAAAAGGCTGAAACCGCAATCGCCGAAGTTGCCGTTGCGGATATTTCGTACAGAGCAGGCAAGGCTTGCCCCGCGCTTGCGGAATCGATAAAGGAAAACGGCGTCATTTTGCCGGTTATTCTGGTTAAGGACGGCGAAACGCTTAAAGTTATCGACGGAGCGAAAAGGCTCAACGCATTAAAGGAACTCGGGGTGACTTCGGTCAAAGCCGTAGTTCTCGGCGGCGACGCGAAGAAGGTTAAAGCCGAACTTAAAAAGTGCGGTCAGGCTGCCGCCTGCGCGACCGAGTGCGCCGGAAAGCCGGTCGGAAAACCTGCCGAAAAATCCGTCGCAACGCCTGCTGCTGCGCAAAGCGCAACCGACGTGAGAGAAGAAAAATTTACCCTCATAAAGAGATTGGGCGACGACGATTTCCCCGTTTATCTTCTTTGATTTGTTTTATCAACGCGGCGGAGATTTGCGTTGATTGAACGATAAATCGCCTGATAATCGGCTTATAGCCCTGTATTTTAATGTTAGATTATTTATGAACGCTTACGATTTTGACGAAACCGTATATTACGGAGACAGCGAATTTCATTTTATCGAATATATATTCGCGAAGTATCCGTCCATGAAAAAATATGCGCGGAGATACAGATTTTACAGGTTTCTGCACAAGAAGTTGAAACTCATTTCCCGCGACGCGGCGCGCGTTAAGATATTTTCTTTTTTGAAGGTTCTGGATAACGTCGACAAAGAACTCGAGGAGTTCTGGGCGACGCACGAGAAAAACCTGAAAAAGTGGTATCTTGACGTGAAGTTGAGCGACGACGTTATCGTTTCGGCGACTCCCGGTTTTATTCTCGAACCGATTGCCGGAAAACTCGGCGTGAAACTCATCGCCACCCGAATGGATAAAAAAACGGGCGAGTTATCGGGAACGTATAATTACGGCGAGGAAAAAGTTCGCAGATTCAAGGAAATTTACGGCGACGTCCGCCCGGAAAAGTTCTATTCGGATTCTTATACCGACGAACCGATGGCGAAACTTGCCGGGGAAGCGTTTATTGTGAGCGGCGACGAAATCACGCCGTGGGAATTTAAATCCAACCGATAAAATAGACCGACCGATGAAAAATAAAACAGACGACTTTACAGACAGTGACAAACATTATTATACAGGAATAATATGAAAGAATTTGAAGTAAAAACCAAGATTTATTTCGGCGAAAACGCCCTTGCGCGCCTCGGAGACTTAAAAACCGACCGCGTGTTTATCGTTGCCGATCCATTTACGGTTTCGAGCGGACTGATCGATCACGTGCTGGAACCGCTCAAAAAGAAGGGCATCGCTTACAGCATTTTTTCCAAAGTCGTGGCGGATCCTCCGCTCGACGTGGTGATTGCGGGCATAAAAGAAGCGCTTGCCTGCAAGGGGAACTATATCGTGGCGGTCGGCGGCGGCTCGGCGATGGACACTTCCAAAGCCATCCGTAAATTCGCCGGGCAGATCGACGAGACGTATCGTCCCGGACTGATCTGCATTCCCACAACGTCCGGCACGGGCAGCGAAGTGACGTCTTTTGCCGTTATTTCCGACACCGAACACAACAGAAAGATACCTTTAATTGCGGACGATATGACTCCGGAAGAGGCGATTTTAGACGAAGTACTCGTGAAAAGCGTTCCGAAGAGCATCACCGCGGATACGGGAATGGACGTGATTACGCACGCTATGGAGGCTTACGTTTCTCTCAACAACAACGAGTTCTCCGGCGCGCTCGCGGAAAAAGCCGCGGAAATTTGCGGGCAGTTCCTGCTTCGTTCGTATAACGACAACAACGACACCCATGCGAGAAGAAAAGTACATATCGCATCCTGCCTGGCGGGGCTTGCGTTCAATTCGTCGTCGCTCGGACTTAATCACGGCATGGCGCATCAACTCGGGGCTATGTTCCACATTCCGCACGGCAGAGCGAACGCCATTCTACTTCCGCATATCATCGAATATAACAGCGAGATAGGCGCGTTCAGCAAAAGCAAAACGAATTATGCGCCGTGCGTGAGAAAATATTGTAACCTTGCAAGGATACTCGGCGTTTCCAATCTGAACGAAGTGACCACGATTCGCGCGCTTGTCAGTTACATTCAGTTTCTTCTTCACGAAATGTCTATTCCGCCGCGCATTTCCGAACTCAACGTGGTCGGCGAGGGCGATTATATGGCTGCGCTCGGCGAAATGGCGGATCGTGCGATGGAAGACAGATGTACCGCGACAAATCCCCGCAAACCGACCCGTCAGGAGATTATTGACATTTATAAGGCAATCTGGTAATTTAAAATCTATACTGAAAAACGGCTTACATCGGAATTTCTCCGACAGTAAGTCGTTTTATTTTGCCTGACGTAAAAGAATAAAACCCCGCGTGGAACAATATATATTATATGAACAGAAATTTTGCTCGTCGTCGGTTGTCGAAGGCGGACGTAAATTCAGAAAGTCCGAGGTGTATATGAACGCGCATTCCGCAAAAATCAAAGAAATCGAGAACTATTACAAAACAAGCGAAAGCGTGGGGCTTAAGCGCGAGCAGGTTGAAAAGAACAGGCGCGCCTTCGGAAAAAACGAAATCACGGCGCGCAGGAAAAAGACCGTTTTCAGGCGTTTTCTGGAAGCGCTCTCCGAGCCGACGCTGATAATTCTCGAGTTCGCCTGGGTGATTACGCTCGGTATCAATATCGGCAAGTTCGTCAAAAACGGAAGTTGCGACGTTTACGAATGCGCGGGCATTTTTGCGGCGATTCTTATTTCCGCCTGTCTCACGGTTTTTATGGAGGGGCGGTCGGAAAAAGCGTTCGAACTTTTAGGTTCGGTTTACGATAAAATAAGCGTTAAAGTTATCAGAGACGGTCGCGTGACGGTCATCCCGAAGGAGGAAATCGTCGCCGGCGACCTCGTAATTTTAGAAACGGGCGATAAAATCGTCGCCGACGGCAGGCTTGTGGAGTGCAACGGACTTAAAACCGACGAATCGACCCTTACGGGCGAGAGCAACAGGGCGGCCAAAGCCGTTTGCGTAATGAAAGACGGCACGCCGCTTGCGGAAAGGCGAAATTGTGTTTATTCGGGAACGTTCGCAAGTCAGGGCGCGGGCAAAATGATCGTAACGGCTGTGGGGGATAATGCCGAACTCGGCAAAATCGCCGGACAACTCGGCGGCGGAGTTTCGAGCGCGCCGCTCAACGAAAAACTCGCAAAACTCGGTAAGCGCGTGACGATTATCGGCGCGATTTCCGCGGGGATCGCCTTCATACTTTCCGTTTTAAGGCTCTCGGCAACCGAAAATTTGTCCTTTTTCTCCGTTCAGGACGCGTTTGTGGAAGCGATAGTACTTATCGTTGCGGCTGTTCCCGAGGGGTTGCCCACGACCGCCGCGATTTCGCTTTCGCTGAACGTTTTAAAACTTGCAAAATCCAACGCCCTTATCCGTAAACTCGTCGCCGCCGAAACGGTCGGGTGCGTGAGCGTTATATGTTCCGACAAAACGGGAACGCTCACCGAGAACGATATGCGCGTGGAAAAAATCAGGTGCCGGCAAGGCGAATTGTCCGAAAAAAACGCGCTTTTAAACTTTGCAATCAATTCTACGGCGGTTCTCAAATTTGACCGCGGAGACATCCGCGTGTTCGGTTCGGCTACGGAAGGCGCGCTGCTAAAGTACGCCTTAAAAGTCGGCGTCGATTATGAAAAACTGCGCGATAAACGACTTATAGGCGGATGTTTGCCGTTTAATTCGGACAATAAATATATGGCGACGGAGTACTTCGGAGATTTTAAACACGTTGTTTTTCTCAAAGGTGCGCCCGAAAAAGTTCTGCCGCTTACCGACGCGAAAGAGCGCGCGGGCGAGATTTTAAGAGAGATAGACGCTTTTCAGAAGAAAGGCAAAAGAGTTATCGCCTTTGCGAGGAAGGAAATCCGCGATGGTGAGGAAGATCCGGGCGGCTCGGCTATCGGAAGGTTTTGCCCGGGCGACGACATGTCGCTTGACGAAATCGTCAAACAGGGCGGATTTACATACGACGGTTACGCGGTGATTGCCGACCCGGTACGCCGCGACGTGAAAAAATCCGTGGAAGCCTGCAAAAAAGCGGGCATAGAAGTGAAGATGATGACGGGCGACAACGCCGCCACGGCTCAGGCTATCGCGTTTGAAACGGGGCTTATCGATTCGCCCGGGCAGGTGGTTATGGCGAGCGAAATCGAGGCGATGCCCCTCGAAGAACTTAAGGACAGAATACGCGGCATCGGCGTGATCGCCAGAAGTACGCCGTCGGTAAAATTGAAAGTGGTCGAGGCTCTTAAAATGGCGGGCGCGGTCGTCGCGGTTACGGGCGACGGTGTTAACGACGCTCCGGCGATAAAGCACGCCGATATAGGCATCGCGATGGGTTCGGGATCGGAAATCACGAAAGAAGCGAGCGATATCGTCCTTTTAGACGATTCGTTTTCGACGATAGTCAAAGCCGTGTCTTTCGGACGGAACATCTATCGGAATTTCCAAAGATTCATAACTTTCCAACTCACCGTCAACGTCACGGCAATGCTCGTGGTAATCGTCAGCCTTGCGCTGGGGCTTGTCAGTCCGTTCAACGCCGTGCAACTATTGTGGATAGATATCATAATGGACGGCCCGCCCGCGCTCACGCTCGGGCTTGAAAAGGGCGGTTCGGAAGTTTTAAAACACAAACCCGTGAAACGGACGGACGAAATTCTGACGAAAAAGATGATGATAAGGGTGGTTGTTCAGGGCGCATATATGGCGACGCTTATCATTCTGGAATATCTTTTCGACTTTTTGCGCGCGGGGCGGGAACTTCTCCCGACGGCGTTGTTCTGTATGTTCGTTATGTTCCAGCTCTTCAACGCGTTCAATTGCAGAAAACTTTCGGGCGAGAGCATTTTCGAGTCGATAGGCAATAACAAGTTGATGCTCGTCGTTTTCGGCGTTACGTTCGCCTTTCAGATACTGATAACTCAGAACCTCGGCGGGTTTTTCAAAACCAGGCCGCTGCCTTTGATGTTGTGGCTGAAAATAATCGGCGTGTGTTCTACTTGCGTGCTGTTCTCGGAAGTTTACAAATTGTTTTACCGTCTGGCATTTTCCGGCAAAAAACGCGACGCGGCGGTCGGACAAATGTCGGAAAGAAAGATTGCCGCGGTAGAATGAAACGATTTAATTGGCATACACTATAATTATGAGAACGATAAAAATTTCTGACGACGCGGAGAAAAACTACGGCGTTAAGTATATCGGGAACACTCTTTCGGGGCTGATAAGAGAGGTCGGCGGCGAAATGAAATATTCCGAGGACGGAACGCGCGCGCTTCTTAAAATCTCCGCGCCGGAAAGATATGCCGATTATGTGTCGGGGGAGATCGAAGACAAAATAGCCGACGTTATCGCCGTCGGCTATAAATACGGGTATTTCAGAGCGGGGATTTCCGCTTCGGGGCTTACTCTGTTCGAGCGCGAAATTCTTTACAGCGCGCTTATCGCCGCGGATATAGATGAAGATAAGCGTTACGTGATAAAAAAGGCGCGGCTCGTCGCGGAATACGCCGTGGACGGAATTTTCAATTTCCGCCTCGCGCCGCTCAAAAGAAAGTGGGAAGAAATCGTCGGGTACGTTCCGTCCGCTTTCACGCGCGGGCAACTCACCGATTTCGTCCGCTATCTCATCGGCGAACGGCGGGGCAAAAAAGCGATAATCCGCAACGGAATGGTTTACGACGGAAATTATAACCTGCTCGAAAGGTCTGCGCTTCTGCCGGATCTTCCTTGCGGTGCGGATGGCAGAATTCTTCGCGAAGTCATTCTTTCCGCGAGCGGCAGGGTGGAGGTCGGCTCGGATATTCCGGAGGCGGACAGAAGATATCTGCGCGATTTTTACGGCGGAAGAATTTCGTTTCGGGCGGGTGCGGATTGATTATATTGCGGGCGCGGACTGATTATGAAGCAGGCGCGGACTGATTTTGACGCGGGCTGACTTTTGTGTGCCGGCAAAGCGAGCGAAAAAAGAAAAATAAAAACATGCGCAAAACGGTTGACAAATTTTCGGCGGGGGATATAATAGAGTTATAATTTAATGTCCGAAAGGAAAGACAAGTAGTCCGTATAAGCCGTACAGAGAGCGCGGGAAGGTGAGAGCCGCGCAGGATAAAACGATAACGAAACCGCTTTCCGAGGGCGAGGCAGCCTGCCTTAAACAGGCAAACAAAGAGGCCGGCAAGGCAAATAAGGTGGAACCGCGGAGAGATAATTTTCGTCCTTAAACGATTTGTTTAAGGGCGTTTTTTGTTACCGCAAAGGTTTCGATTTTTCGGCAATCGAGCAGCGAAAGCCCGTCTATAAGTCGATTAATCGCGGTTTTGCCGACGGCAATGCAAAAGGAGAAGAAAAATGAAAATTACGTTGACAGACGGAAAAGTGCTGGAACTCCCGCAAGAGACTACCGTCGCGGGGGTTGCTTCCGCGATAAGCGAAGGTTTGAGAAGAAACGCCTTAGCGGGAAAAGTAAACGGCAAACTCGTGGACCTTTCTTACGCGCTCAATGACGACGCGGAAGTGGTTATCGTCACCGCCAAGGACCCCGAGGCGCTCAATATTTATCGCCACACCTGCGCGCACGTTCTCGCGCAGGCAGTCAAGTCGATATACCCGACCTGCTCGCTCGCGATCGGTCCTACGATCGACACGGGATTCTATTATGATATAGATTTCAAAACGCCGATAACGATGGACGACCTTCCGAAGATCGAAGAGGAGATGAAAAAGATCATCAAAGCCGATCTTGCCATCGAAAGATTCGAACTTCCAAGAGAGGACGCCATCGCCCTTATGAAAAAATACAATGAACCTTATAAAGTTCAACTTATAAAGGACCTTCCCGAGGACAGCGTAATTTCGTTTTATAAGCAGGGCGATTTCACCGACCTTTGCCGCGGACCGCATCTTCCGTCCACGGGGCTTATCAAAGCGTTCAAACTCACTTCTCTCGCCGGCGCTTACTGGAGAGGCAACGAGAAGAATAAGATGCTCACGAGAATTTACGGCACGGCGTTCTTCAAAAAAGCGGACATGGAAGCCTATTTCACCATGCTTGAAGAGGCTAAAATGCGCGACCACGTTAAACTCGGCAAAGAACTCAAACTTTTCGCTCTCTTAAACGAGGGAAAAGGTTTCCCGTTCTTCCTTCCCAACGGAATGGTCGTCAAAAACGCCCTTATCGATTACTGGAGAAAAATTCACCGCAGAGAAGGTTACGTCGAGGTTTCCACGCCCATAATGCTTTCGAGATCGCTCTGGGAAACTTCCGGTCACTGGGATCATTATAAGGAAAACATGTATACCACCAAGGTGGACGACGAAGATTACGCGATCAAACCGATGAACTGCCCGGGCGGAATGCTTATTTATAAACTCGAACCGAGAAGTTATAAGGATCTCCCGATGAGAATAGGCGAACTCGGACTCGTTCATCGTCACGAGCGTTCGGGGCAACTCCACGGACTTATGAGAGTTCGTTGTTTCACTCAGGACGACGCGCACATTTATATGACGCCCGAGCAGATAACCCCCGAAATCAAAGGCGTTGTCCGTCTGATCGACGAGGTTTACAGCCTGTTCGGCTTCAAATATCACGTGGAACTTTCCACCCGCCCCGACAACAGCATCGGTTCGGACGAGGATTGGGAACACGCCACCGACGCGTTGAGAGAGGCTCTGGACGAACTTAAATTGCCTTACGTCGTAAACGAAGGCGACGGTGCGTTCTATGGTCCGAAGATCGACTTCCACCTCACCGATTCGATCGGCAGAACGTGGCAGTGCGGAACTATTCAACTCGACTTCCAACTTCCGCAGAGATTTAACGCGGAATACGTCGGCGAGGACGGCGAAAAGCATCGCCCGATAATGATTCACAGAGTGGTGTTCGGTTCTATCGAGCGTTTCATCGGTATTCTTATCGAGCATTTCGAGGGTAAATTCCCGCTCTGGCTCGCGCCCGTTCAGGTCAAAATTATGGACGTTTCGGAAAAGAGCGAGGCTTATTGCAAGGAAGTTTATAACAAATTGTTCGAGGCGGGGCTTCGTCCCGAGAGCGATCTTCGTCCCGAAAAAATCGGCAAGAAGATCAGAGAAGCGGAACTCGAAAAAGTGCCGTACATGCTCGTAATCGGCGAAAAGGAAGCCGAAAGCGGAGAAGTCGCGATAAGAAAGAGAGGCGTAGGCGATATCGGCAAGATGAAACTCGAGGACTTTGTCGAACTTTGCAAAAAGCAGGTCGAAACCATGGAAAAGTGGTAAGCGAAGGATTGCATCAATGTAGTCTTGGCATGATAAAAGTCAGCGTATAAGTCGATTAAACGGCAAATACGTCGCCAAACGATAATTAATAACGACAATTGATAAGGGGCGGCTGCGGGTTTAAATTAAACCCGCAGCCGCCCCGCTTTTTATTGAAAATATTTCAGACGGCGAATGGTATCTCTAATATTTTTTACCTATTATACTATCCTAATATTTTTTGCCTATTATGCTTTTGAACAAGGGAGCAAGCAGAAGCAGAGAAGCGAGAATCCATGCGCCCGGATCGGCGAAACAAAGTCCCGCAAATGCCGCAGGCGAAGCCGTCGACGTGATCGCTCCGCCGTTTATCAGCGGGGGAAGGAAAACGCAGATGAGTATTCTCGCCGCAAGTTCCATTATCCCCGCGCCGAGAACGTA
>JALETB010000049.1 GCA_022781715.1 Clostridiales bacterium
GTTTCCATAATGGACGGAACGACTGTGTTCATCCGGAAATTCGCGATACTCGCGGCGATGGGATTGATAGGGATTATAGCGGGTTCTTTGAAATTCACGAAGAAAGATTTGCCGCTTTAAAACTTGAAAAAACAAAGCAATATGCTTTAAAAATAAAAAGGAGAATAAAAAATGTTTGAATTCAACAAAGTAATGAAAGATTACGAAAGCCTCAACGCAATCGAGCGCGGCCTGATGCTCACCGAAAAATCGGTAAGCATTCTCGCAAAACTTTCCGCTCTCGATATCGACGGGCTCGACCCCGTGGAAACGCTCGCGTCGTTCATAATCGGCTCGGTCGTTGCGGACGGCAAACTGCATGAGAAAGAATATCTGCTCATTTATCCCGCGCTCGTAAAAGTTTTCGGCACCGATTTCGATTATGAGAGCATTAAAAAAGAGTTCGAAGCCGATAAGGACGGAAGAAATGATATCGCTAAGTATACAACCGATCTTCTTCGCATTCTCGAGATGGCGGACGAAACTCTTTATGAGGACGTTATCATTCTCTGCCTTTGCGTCGTCACGATCGACGGCAAGGTTTCGTTGAGAGAGAAAAACTACGTTAAACGCCTTATAGCCTGACATTTGCGATTTGATTGTTTGCGAAAGCCGTTCCGGAAAGGGGCGGCTTTTTCGTTTGTTCATTGATATGTTTGACAGACGCCGCAGGAAAGTTTATACTGTAATAAGACTCGGCGAGCCGGGAGATGTGGTGCCTATGAAGAAAACAAAAAACGAAATATCTCAATCGATGCGCGTGCTTTTGCCGATAATTTTTTCGGCAGGCTTGCACGACGCTTACTCGTTCTTCTGCCGCGGCGGCGTTTTTGCCAATGCGCAGACGGGGAACATAGTACTTATGAGTATGAATATCGCAAGCGGAAACGCGGCGGGCACGGTTAAATATATTGTGCCGCTGACATTTTTCACGCTCGGCGTGATAGTTGCAAAAGTTCTGTTTTTAGTTCTCGGAGAAAAGAAACTGTTCTGGAAACAGGCGGTTCTGCTCGTCGAAGCGATAGCGTTGTTTGCCGTCGGTTTTATGCCACAAAGCACGAATTTATACGCGAACGCGATCGTGTCGTTCGCCTGCGCCATGCAGGTGCATACCTTTAATAAAATTTACGGCAACGTTTTCGCAAGCACTATGTGCATAGGCAATCTCGTCCGGACTGCAGACACTTTCGTCACGGCGATTTCGACAAAGGACAAAGAAGCGTGGAAGAGTTGCGGTTTATACTTTACGGCGATAGTTGTATTCGCCGTCGGAGCCGCCGCAGGGTATCTGTTGCAAAACAGGTTCGGGAACTACGCGATAATGTTTTCCTCCGCGCTCGCGTTTTTAGCGTCGTTCGCGTTTATCGGCAAGGAAAACTTCGGCGCCGAAACCGATGTCGGTGAGGATAAAGAAAACGACGACGCGGAGCATGAACAATAATCGTGAAATGCCTAAGAAGCGGTGTTAATCGCCTTATAGCCCTATATTTATAATTTAATTACAATCAAGCCGCCCCGGCGAGCGAAGGCTCGCCGGGGCGGCTTTTCTGTAAGACGTTACGAAAAAATCAGTCCGATTTAAAGCGGAATTCTTTCGGCGTAAGCCCCGTTTTCTTCTTGAAGTAGTTCGAAAAAGACGCGGTGTCGTAAAAATTGAGCGTTTCCGCCACGACGTGGGTGGGCGTGTCCGCGATGAGCAAGGTTTTAGCCCGCTCTATTTTTTTATCCATAATATATTGTTTTACGGAAACGCCGAACGTCGCTTTGAACAGGTTTGAGAAATACCCTTCGTCCAGATAAATGAGTTCCGCAAGATCGCTCACGCGGATTTTTTCCGTGATGTTCTGTTCGATATATTCGAGTACGGGCAGAAAACGGCGGGTGTCGAACTCGTTTGCCGAGAGCGAAGCGTTCTCGTCGATCAGGCGGGAAAGGAGGAATTTCAGCGCGCTGTCTGCGGAAAACGCGTGCATCAATGTGTTCTTTTTGCAATTTTGAGCAATCGTGGTGAAGA
>JALETB010000053.1 GCA_022781715.1 Clostridiales bacterium
CGAAAAACATAGATAATATCAAAATTAATTTAGACGCAATTCCGAGCGTCGGAGTTATTCCGAGATCAAGACCTACCGTGCCGACGGCGGACGCGGTTTCGTAAAGGCAGGACGTAATAGGTAAATTTTCAATCGCGCTTATAGCCATTCCGCCTAATAAAAACAAGGTTATGTACATTATAAATATTGCCGAAGCCGTCTTAACCGTTCCATCGTCGACACGCCGTTTCATAAGTTCCGCATTGTCTTTTTTTCTGAATACGGAAAAAGCGGAAGAAAATAAAACCGCTATCGTCGTTGTTTTCATGCCGCCTGCGGTAGAACCGGGCGAACCGCCTATCAACATAAGAATAATCATTAGGTATAATCCCGTATCGCTGATCGCCGTAAGATCTACCGTATTAAACCCTGCCGTCCTCGGCGTTATCGATTGAAACAAAGAAGCAAGTAGTCGCTTACCGACAGGTAAATCGCCGAATTCAAAAAAGAAGACGTATATCGCGGGCAAAACGATAAGCGCGGCGGTTACAATCAATACCACTTTACTTTGCGTGCGATATTCTTTGATTCGCCACTTGTGTTTGCAAACGTCTTCCCATACTAAAAAACCGATACCGCCGATAATAACCAGCAACATAATCGTAATATTGACGACGGGTTGTGCGGAATAGTGAGTTATGGAAGTAAATTCGCCGCTTTTCGTCCCCATAATATCGAACCCGGCATTGCAGAACGCCGACACCGAATGAAAAATCGACAGCCAGATTCCTTCGGCGCCGTAATCGATACAAAATACGGGCATCATAACAAGCGCGCCGATAAGTTCTATCAAAAATATACCTTTGAGTATAAATCCGGACAGGCGGACTCGACCGCTCACGTTTGGCGCAGAAAATGCATGTTTCATCGTTTCGCGGCTGAACAGCCCGATTTTTCTGCCCGAAATAACGGCAACGGACACGGCGATGGTAACGACGCCCATACCGCCGATTTGAATCAGCAATAATATAACGATTTGCCCGAATATCGTCCAATGCGTTGCCGTATCGAATACGACAAGTCCCGTTACGCATACGGCGGACGTCGAAGTAAAAAGGGCATCGATAAATGATGTCCATTCGTGAGTTTTTGAAGAAATCGGCAAGGCAAGTAAAAATGCGCCGAGCAAAATAACTCCCGCGAATCCCAATAATATTATCTGAAAGGATGATAGTTTCCTTTTTAGTATTCCCATGCAAAAGCCTCGATTCCGTTTATCCGCATCATAATATCATTTTTTTCATAAAGATAGCATTAGGATTCTCGTGAAAGGTGTTAAGATTGTATAAAGATTACAAGCAATATATATTCATCTTTTCTTTATGAGAAAAGGCTCTCGGATGAATTTCCGCGAGCCTTTCTTTTTCGTTTGAAAGCGCGATTCTTAAATTTTATTTTGATAATTTCCTATGAAAACTGCGCTTTATCGTGGTGCTTTTTTCAAATCTCTCTCGGCTAACCGGGCAGGAATCGGATCGCAATGACAATAAAATAACCCGGGGAGCGGTTCGTTTCAAGCCGCTTTCCGGGTTTTAAAATGCTTTTAAATTGTTTTTAGTCGGCGCGCCGATTATACTTCGTCGGCCTTTTCCGCATCCTTATACAAAGCGTCGGCACAAGCGGAGAAAATCTTCGCAAGTTTGCTGCCTTTTTCCATCTTGTGGTCTTTGTCGATAACGACCGTCTCGCCGACTCTCACGGCAATGATTCCGGTGCAACCGTTGAACGCCTTTTCTTCAGCATCGTTCTCGAGAACGATATTCGCGCCGAGGTTTACGTTAACAAGGCCGGTGCAGCCGTTGAACGCGTTTTTGCCGATCTTTTCGCAATCGGTAAGATCGAGTTTGCCGAGAACGAATTCGTTGCTTACGCCGAGCGTAGTGCAGCCGCTGAACGCGCTTTCGCCGATTACGGCGATGCCCTTGAATCCGACTTTTTCATCGGTCGTAACGTTCTTCAAAGCAGTGCAGCCGTTGAACGCGCTTTTGCCTACGGTGACTTTTTCGCCATCGACGTAAACGTTTTTGAGAGCGGTGCAACCGTTGAACGTGTTTGCGAAAATGTCGTTTCCTTTAAGGTAAACGGTCTTTACGGTAGTGATGCCGTAGAAAGCGTAAGGCTGAACGGCGCAATCCGCATAAGATTTAACGGTGATTTCAAATTCGCCCTCTTCGCCTTCCGCGGGAAGGATATATTCGCCGTCCTCGTTTTTGTTGACTTTGATCGTCTTTTCGGAAGCCGCGATATTGCCCGTAACCACAACCGTTTCGAGAGTGGTGGGGATGTAATAAGTGGCGGTGTTTTCGGACGCTCCGTCGTTATAAGTCTGCGTGCAGGAAGTGAGCGACGAAGTGGAAGCCGTTCCGAAGATATAACCGAAGAGTTTCTTTTCGTTTGCCGCACCCTTCATATCGTTGGTTGCGTCCGGCGCGCCTTTTTGCGAGCCGACGAAAGGAACGGTTATTTTCTTGAGCGAAGAAAGGTTCGAAAATGCGCCGAGTTCGATTTCTTTAACGTTTTCGCCGACGACGAGTTCTTCGATGAAGGAAAGACTGTCGATTGCGTTAGCCGCGATTTTGGTCACGTTTCCGGGAATAGTTACCTTTTTTACGGAGTTTTCGTCGTAAGTTATTCCGTCGGTGTTGTTGGCGGTGAAGCCTTCGGCGAGTTCTTTGTATTTCTTGTCCGCGATCAGGTCTTTTGCTCTGTCCGAAACTGTGTAACCGTTGAGCGTGACTTCGCCGTCTGCTTCGGTGATATCCCACGTGTATTTAACCGTGGTATCTTTCGAGCCGTCGCTGCCGCACGACGTAAGCGTTGCGAAAAGAGTCGTCGCGAGCGCGAGCGTTAAAATAAAAGCAATGAGTTTTTTCATTCTTTGTCTCCTTGACGAAAAAGCGGAACGCTTTTTTTTACTAAACACTTTGAAAAACAAAAACGCCCGTTCGTCAACCTAATTATTTATATTCCTTAAAATTTTATCATTAATTATATTATTTGTCAATAATTCGACCGCGATTATTTACAATAATTTATTTTTTCAAATAACTTTCGCAATATCCGGTCGCGTATTCGGATCTCGCATTCGCAATCTCCGATTGCCGGGGGAGCCTCGACCGGGGTGGCGTTACTTGCAGCCGCCGCAGGTTTTGCAGTTTCCGGTGCAATTGATTTTCTTCGCGCCGGTTGCCGAATAAACCGCTCCGCTGTAATTTTTTCCGGCGGGTCCGCCGCAATCGGGGCATTTAACCTCGTCGTCGAATTTTTTAACGTATTCTTCAAAGATTTTACCGCATTTGCGGCACTTATATTCGAAAAACGGCATAATTTCGCTTCCTTTCGCTCTTTTTCGCCCTTTAAAAAAGCGGCTGCCTGAGCAACCGCAAATACTATATCACTAATCGTTGCCGTTTGTCAAACGACTGCCTAGGGATGACGAATGGAATCTCTGTGGCTAAATAATCACTTTTCCGTTCACGAACGATTCGAAATATTCTTTTCTGCCGAACGCCTTCGTAAGTTCGCTCAGCCCGACGTTTTTGAATTTATTGTCCTTGTAAAGTTTTTTCATCGCCGCAACGTTCTTTTTTTCTCCGACGGTTTTTTCGAGTTCGGCGAACATAACGAGGCTTTTGCGGTAAGTTATCGCAACGTATTCTTCCTCGTTCGCATAAGCGTTCAAAGGTCTGTTCATGTTCGTGTCCGCGTTGCCCGAAAAAAGCGATTTTATATCAAAGAACGACTTATAGGCGGCTTTTGCCTTGTTAATCATGTTATCTGCGGCTTCGGTTTGCCCGGAAGAAAGAAGGTAAAGATAAGCCGAATATTCGCAAAGACCTTCGTCGATATATCCGTCCGTCGTCTGGTCGTTTCCGACGACCGCACCCCACCATTGATGAGCCGTTTCGTGCAGAGCCGCGCTCAGTTTGTTTTCGTCGTCGCTTTTGTCGGAGATGAAGCAAAGCCCCGAAAATTCCGCTCCGCCGCAGAAAAGCCCCGTCTCCGCCACGGAAAAGGTCTTATAAGGGTATCCGCCGAATTCCGACGAATAAAAGTCGAAATATTTTTTGATTTCGTCGATTTTTCCGTTTTCGGGCGACGCGGAATAGTAATAAATATCCGTGTTTCCCGATTTTATTGCCGAAACGTTGAATTTATCCGAGAGCGCGAACGCAAAATAGCGCCCGTTTCCGAGCGAAAACGAGTAATTCGTCCTGTCGCCGTCGATAACGGTTTTTTCGGGCGAGCCGGAACATGCTACGGTGAACGCCGAGGGGACGTTTATATCCGCGCGGTAATCGAAAATGTCGGAAAAATACGGGTCGCCGAAGGAATGATATCCGGTCGGAACGAATCCGTTTTCGTCGATTTTGCAAAGCGCGGGGTAAAATTCGCCGAGATTCACGGCGTTTTCGGTTATTCCGAGTCGCAGGCGGGCTTTCGGCAAAGTCGTTTCGAATTCGATAACCGCTTCCGCCGTTTTGCCGGGAAGAATTTCGTCGCAAAGAACTTCGAGAGTAAGTTCGTCTTCCGAAACGAAAAAATCGAGAGATTTTTCGCCGGAAGAGCAGGAGAAAATTTTTATTCCGCCGAAACTCTCGCCCTGATAATATGCGTCCTTATAACCCTCGAAAAAGGCCTTGTTTTTCTCGCTGTAAGCGTTCGGATAAAGGTTGAATTTTATTTTGTTCAACATCTCGTTTGACGAATTAACGAACTTATAGGCGGCTTTTCCGCTTATGATGCCCGCTTCGGAATCGTAAAACAGGTCGAGATAACAAGAGTTTGAAACGGTCGTTTCGTTGCAGGCGGAAAGCGGCGCGACAAAGAGAATCGCGGCGGCGCAAAGCAAAAGAGATATGATTCTGCGCATAAAAAAGTCTCCCGTACAGTGTACGGGAAATCTTTCATGGATATGACTTTTGAGGAATGAAAGGTGCGTTTTCGGTTAAACTTTTAAGCGGCGGCTTATTTTTCGGACGAAAGCAGATATGTTTCCGGGTCGATTTTCTCGCCGTTTTCGATAACTTCGAAGTGAAGATGCGCGCCGTCCTTATATTCCTGCCTGTTGTTGTCCGAAACCGTACCTATCACGTCGCCTTTCTTAACGGTTTTGCCTTCCGTGAGATTTTCGGCGGCTTCGATGGAGTTGTAAACCGATTTCAAACCGTTGCCGTGATCAATCGTCACGGTCGTTCCCTGAAGATAAGAGGTGGTAACGCTTTCGATTTTTCCGTCGTAAACGGCAACCACGTTCGTTCCCGCTTCTGCGGCGAAGTCGATGCCCATGTGTCCGGTGTAAATTCCGAGCGTTTTGTTGAATACCACCGTTGAGGAAGTGTAACTCTTGATTATCGTCGACGAGGCGACGGGCAGAACGAAAACGATTTTGGTAGAAGTGGAAGTGTCCGATTCTTTTTCCGGGTCTTTCGTAGAACCGCTTTCGGATTCGTTTGGCTTATCAGGAGTTTTTTCCGATTCTTTTCCTCCTCCGGTGGTTGAAGATTGTTCGCTTTCATAAGGCGTTACCGATTCGGGCTTGCCCGCAACGTTTGGTTTTTTGTTGGTGACGAGAACCACCGCGATAACCGTTGCGATGATTACGAGCGATACGCCTATCACGAGATAGTAAAGGTTTTTCTTGATGAATCCGAGTAACGATTTGTTTTTTTTCTTTTCCGACATAATGATGTATCCTCCGATTTTTTTAATTGTCGAGATCGGGTCGTTGTTTTTTGTTTGTTTGCCCGACGCTGAAGATTATTGACGGCGTTTTCGCCTTTTATACGTCCGCGAAAAAATTTTAAGCAGTTCGTTGCGCCGTCCACCCCGTGTTCGTCGGTCAAAATCCGCCGAAGTTTATGGGAGTCGCGATTTTCGCCTGTCCGTTTTCCGCGCCGAAAGCGACGTGAAGATTGACTTTTTTTCCGTTTACGATAACGAAATCGGAAATGAGCGGGGAGAAATAATAAACGTTGTCGAAACATTCGCCAGATTCTTTGAAAATCTCTTTCGCCCTGAGATTTTTCAAAAGCGTCCGGACGTCGTTTTCCGCCATAAAGCAACTTTCGCCTTTTTTCTTTTTCAAAGTCGCCCCGAATTGCAGAAAGCGGGAAGTCGGTTTTTCGCTTGCCAGCCCGCCGCCGTTCGTTTCGTAAAATATTTCGTAATGGTTTCCGCCGTCAAGAATTGTTCCGCCGCTTGTTTTGAGCGAGAATGCCGCGAGG